>DAINNQ010000022.1:0-16016 GCA_036735825.1 Alteromonadaceae bacterium
GACATTGATTGTACACTTAACCTCATTGTGAGCTTTTCAAGGAAAGTGTCAAGTAGTCTATTTATCGATATACTTCTAATGTTATATGGTGCTATTTTTGCATGTGTTCTGTTGTTTGTAGTCAGTGAGATGTGCTGCATGTTTAAGGATGATGAAATTAAATAAATACCTTTCATCGCCGATAATATGATCAGCAGTTCTTTTCTTCTCTTTTATTTAGCGAGTTTGTTATGCGATTTATTTTTATTCTTGTCATTTTGCTTAATAGTTTTTTTCCTCAAGCAGAAGCTGCGAAGCTAAAAGTAGTGCAAGTTTACACAGATGATCAATTGCTTGATTTAATTGCAGAAAATAAACATTTAAGTCAAATGGTGCTTGATGAATGCCAGCTAGTGCAAGACGTAGAGGCTAGAGCAACAATTGCTAATAAGCCGTCTTTTCAATTTTTATGGGGCGATATGCTAGCGTTTGGCGTGTGTGTCAAAAAAGATGTGCCTTTAGGGTTACATTATATGAGAGAGTCTGCAGATCAAGGCTTACCAGAAGCGCTTGAGCAATTAGGTCGATATTATCATGTTGGAAAATTTATGCAGCCTGATATCAAAGAGGCAATTATTTTCCTAAAAGAAGCGGCAAGTTTAAATAATTTAAAGGCACAAATTCGCTTAGCTGAAATTTATAATAATGGTGAAGGTAGCCCGTTAGACTTTCCTGAGTTATACGCACAATTGCATCATTCAATCACTGATGATAAACCGACCCACAAAAAAATTACTATGTTGTTAGCGAGTTTGGCTGAAAAAATGCCTGAGCGCGTGGTAAATGCTGCCAAAGATGGCAAGTTTTAGTTGTCAGTTAAGAAAATAATGTCAAACTCATGCGATCAATTTGAGACTTGCAATCAGTTATTGAAGATAAATTGCTGCTTATTTACTTAACTACGATATAATTAACAAAACTCAACTAAATAAGTTACCTATCATTAAAGATCCACAACAACAGCGTGAAGCTAATAATTACGACAATCCTGTAGCTAGTCGAGAGCTTATTTTAGAAACGCTCGAAAAGTCTGTTACTCCGCTTAGCTTTAAAGCGCTATGCCAAACGTTTCAATATCAGCAAGAAGCACATCTTATTGGCTTAAAAAGGCGCTTAAGAGCCATGGAAAACGCTGGACAAATTGTTTTCAATAAGTTCAAGCAATATGCTATTGCTCCAAAAAGTCATGTGCTTACAGGTAAAGTTATTGGTCATCGTGATGGCTATGGTTTTTTCACCCCCGATGTGCCTGCTGGCGCAAAAAAAGTGAAAGACTTATTTATTTCTTCTCATGAAATGCAGCGCGTGATCCACGGTGATATTGTAGAAGCCATTCTTGTTGATAGAACGGATAGAAAAGGCCGCCAAGAAATAAAAATTCTTGATGTTATCGAGCCACGTAAAGCGGGCATTGTTGGTCGTTTTTTTGTTGAACATAATATTTGCTTTGTTGTGCCCGATGATGCGCGTATCAAACAAGATATATTGATAGATCCTAATGAAAAACTAGGTGCTCGTCATGGACAAATGGTGGTGGTCAACATCACTAAACGTCCATCTAAACGTAATAACGCTGTAGGTAAAGTGGTGGAAGTATTGGGTGAGCATATGGCGCCGGGTATGGAAATTCAAATTGCGCTGCGCGAGCATGACTTACCGCATCAATGGTCAACTGCTGTTGAAGAAGAAATTGCCACAATAGCTGATGAAGTTGAAGAGTCGGCTAAGCTGCCAAGAATTGATTTACGTGATTTACCGTTAGTCACGATAGATGGGGAAGATGCTCGAGACTTTGATGATGCGGTTTATTGTCAGCCTGAACCAGAATGTGGTTGGCGTTTATGGGTCGCAATAGCTGATGTCAGTTATTATGTTAGACCTGGTACAGCGCTGGACGATGAAGCCATTATGCGTGGCAATTCGGTTTATTTTCCCAGCCAAGTTATTCCGATGCTGCCTGAAAAACTCTCAAATGGCTTGTGTTCGTTAAATCCTGATGTCGACCGTTTGTGCATGGTTTGTGAAATGACCGTGACAAGTGAAGGACAATTATTAACAAGTCAGTTTTATCCAGCTGTCATGCGTTCAAAAGCAAGATTTACTTATACGAAAGTTGCCGCAATTTTAACGGGCGATGAAGAGCTTCGTCAGCAATATCAAACACTCGTTCCTGATTTAGAAAACCTAAATCAACTGTATTTAGCGCTTGCTTCAGCTCGTGCAGAACGTGGCGCAATCGCATTTGAAACTGAAGAATCCCGTTTTATTTTTAATGCCGATAAAAAAATTGCCGCTATTGAGCCGTTAATACGTAATGATGCCCATAAAATCATTGAAGAATGTATGATTTTAGCCAATGTCGCCACAGCGCAATTTGTAGAACAACATAACATGCCTGGTTTGTTTCGTGTGCACGATAAACCGAGTGAAGATAAATTTAATAATTTTGTCAGTTATATTGCCGAACTGGGTTTGCAATTTTCACGCAGTGAAAGTGAAGACGGTTTACCTGAGCCAAAAGATTACACGCATATTCTCGACCTAGTGCAAGGGCGACCTGATCAAGAACTTATTCAAACCATGTTACTTCGTTCAATGAAGCAAGCCGTTTATCAGAGTGAAAATATTGGGCATTTTGGTTTAGCGTTAAGCTCTTATAGCCACTTTACTTCGCCAATTCGTCGTTATCCTGATCTGGTGATTCATCGAGTGATCAAAGCGATATTACAAACACAAGCAAACAATGACGCTAACGATGGTTGTTACAGTTATGATGACCAAGCTGTGACTGAGCTGGGCGAGCATTGCTCAATGACAGAGCGCCGAGCTGACGATGCCACGCGTGATGTAGCTGATTGGCTGAAATGTGAGTTTATGCAAGATCATGTCGGTGATACTTTCACTGGCGTTATTTCAACGGTCACTAATTTTGGTTTGTTTGTGCGTTTGTCTGATCTGCATATTGAAGGTTTGGTTCATATTACTTCACTCGGACGAGATTTTTACCATTTTGATGATGTCAGAATGTGTTTAAGTGGAGAGAAAACAGGAAATAAATTCCATGTTGGTGATGTGCTTGAAGTGCAAGTCGCTGCGGTAAATTTAGATGAAAAGAAAATAGACCTGATTTTATCGGGTGAAAATGCCGTCATCAGTCGAGCGAAACCGTTACCAAGAAATAACACTCGCGATAATGCCAAAGGCCACCAGCAAGGAAAAGCTGAGAAAAAATCTCGTCGAAATGATAAAGGTGGGACAAAATCAAGCGGTAAAAAGAAACCGTCGGCTAAATCGAAAAACTCAGTCAAAAAAGTTGAAAAGCCCAAAGCGGCTAAACGTAAAGCGCGAAAAAAACGCCCAGGTAAAAACGAGCGTAAAGCAAAAGTTTAATAGCGGCTTAATATTTTTATCTCAAAAAAAAACAGTCGGTTGTGAGTCGAACTAAATAAATAACTTGATCAAAAAGTTGGAAGTAAAAGAGAAATAACATGGCAAGAAATGATGAATTAGTGTTTGGTATTCATGCTGTAAATGAATTAATCAAACGCGCACCAGAGCGTTTTATTGAATTATTTTTGCTTAAAGGGCGTGATGATGATCGTTTAATGCCCATAATCAACTTGTCTAGAAAATATGGTATTCCTGCACAAATGGTGCACCGTAAAGTGTTGGATGAAAAAACAGATGGCGAGCAACACCAAGGCGTTGTCGCGCGAGTTAAACCAGGGAAAGTATTCACTGAAGCTGATTTAGACGATATTATTTCTCTGGCTGAGCAAAGTGAGCAAACGCCTTTTTTATTAATTCTTGACGGAGTCACTGATCCGCATAATTTAGGTGCTTGTTTAAGAAATGCTGATGCTGCAGGTGTACAAGCGATTATTGTTCCTAAAGATAATGCGGCAAAATTAACCTCAACGGTGAGAAAAGTAGCCGTTGGCGCGGCTGAAGCAGTACCACTTGTGCAAGTGACTAATTTAGCCCGCACCATGAAACATTTGCAGCAAATGGGCATTTGGATTGTCGGGACTGCTGGCGAAACAGACACCTGTTTATACGATGTGAAATTATCTGGACCTATGGCACTGGTTATGGGAGCAGAAGGTAAGGGAATGCGTCGATTAACCAGAGAAAATTGTGATCAACTCGTAAAATTACCTATGGCTGGCACTGTGTCTAGTTTGAATGTTTCTGTCGCGACGGGTATTTGTTTGTTTGAAATTGTCAGGCAACGCATCGCTTAATGTTCCTCCTCTGTTTCATCATCTAAAAATGGCTTTAAAGCTTTATAATTACTGAGTAAAACTTTTCTTTTTATGAACTTACGCTAAGCTAAGTAAAGTCTTAGCGTATTTTCGATATTCTTGGCTATGGTGGTAATTTTTAAGAGTATGAATAAATCATGATGAAAAGTTTTAAGCTAATACTAATTTTCTATTTGACTTTTGTTTTTTCTTTCGATTGTTTCTCTAACACTGCTGAAGATAACACACCCATTAATCTTGCTGTCTCAAATGCAGTGTCAGGGCCAGCCTCTCAGCTCGGTAGCCGATTAAATCAAGGCGCTAATGCTTATTTTACCAAAGTGAATAAAGCAGGAGGTATCAATGGAAGGAAAGTAAAATTAATTACCTTAGATGATGGTTATGAACCTTATAAAACGCTTACTAACACAAAAGCATTTCTTAAACGCGCTGACATTTTTGCTTTTTTTAACTATGTTGGTACGCCAACAACGCATGCAGTTTTACCGTTAATCAAACAAAGTAATTTACCCTTTTTAATGCCTTTTACTGGGGCCGAATTTCTGCGAAACCCCGTTGTAGACACTATTTTTAATTTACGTGCGAGTTATTTTCAAGAGGCGCAAAAGCAAATTGAGTATTTAGTTAAAAATCAGAATATTACCGAAATAGGTTTGTTGGTTCAGGCTGATGAGTTTGGCACAGCAGTTGAGGAAGGTTATCTGCTGACCATGAAAGAATACGGCATTAAACCTGTGGTCGTTACCCGTTATCGTAGAAACACACAAGATATTTCATTAGCGTTAGACATTTTAAAAGCAAAAAATGTAAAAGCTATCGGCTTTGGGGGGACTTATAAACCTTTTGCAGAGCTAATTAATATGGCGGCAAGTCAAGATTTTAATCCGCTTTTTACCTCGGTATCTTTTGTGTCTAGCCATGATCTTTTTCAAAGGCTCAAACACACGAGTCGTGTTTTAATCACTGAAGTGATGCCTGATCCTCAAACTTGCCAATCAAGCATTTGCCGCCAATTTATCGATGATATGAAATTAGCTGGCGTTGATGAACCGGATCAAGTGCAATTTGAAGGCTACATGAACGCGTATGTTTTTACGCAAACGGCACAGCGATGTAAAACCGCATTAACTCGACAATGCTTTATTAATGAAATCAAACAATTAAATTTGCAACTTGATGTGATGAATGTTGCTTTCACTCCAGCAAACCACCAAGGTTTAAATCAAGTTTATTTGAATTTTTACCACGACAAAAAATAAATACAGACCCTACTCATTGCACAACTTTTTACACAATAAGAACCGTACTTTAAACACACCTCGAGCCATTATATTTACTGCTTGCATTCAATGATTAAATTCCATACAATACGCGACCTTAATTCAGCCTGAACTTTTTTGTTCCTTGCCTCAATACTGGTGTTTGGCTGAGCCAGATAAGAGGCTACAACCGTAAGGAGCTCGTAATGCGTCATTACGAAATCGTATTTATGGTTCACCCTGATCAGAGTGAACAAGTACCTGGTATGATCCAGCGCTACACTGACTTGATCAATGCTGCTGAAGGCAAAATCCACCGTCTAGAAGACTGGGGTCGTCGTCAATTAGCATACCCAATCAATAAATTGCACAAAGCACATTACGTTTTAATTAACGTTGAAGCGCCTCAATCAGTTATTGATGAATTAGAAACTTCTTTCCGTTATAACGATGTTGTTATTCGTAACATGATCATGCGTACTAAAGGCGCGGTAACTGAAGCATCTGCTATGGCTAATGCTAAAGAAGACCGTCGTGAAGAACGCCGCGAAGTTAAGACAGAAGTTGCTGAAGCTCCAGAAGCTGCTGAATCAGAAAAAACTGAAGAAGCTGCAAGCGAAGAATAAGTAATTTGTGAATACTAATTGCCTTGTATTAGTTGGTGAGGTGGTGAAAACCCCGAAATTTTCAACTAGTCCTGCTGGTATCGAACACTGTCAATTTTCAATAGATCATAAGTCTATTCAAAATGAAGCAGGGTTGAACAGACAAGCGTTTGTTCGGATCCAAGTAGTAGCAACAGGTGCATTATCACAACTAACTCGTGAACTCATTGCGGGCAGTAATATTAAAGTGACTGGTTTTATAAACCGTCATGAATCGAGAAACGGTAATCCTTTACTCGTGTTACATGCTTCGCAAATTGATATGATTAATTAGTATTTATTTGCTATTTTTCAGCTGAATAAATACAGAAATTTGGAGAATTCCATGTCTCGTTTTTTTAGACGTCGTAAGTTCTGCCGCTTCACAGCGGATGGCGCTAGCGAAATCGATTATAAAGATATCGCTACGTTAAAAAACTATATCACTGAAAGTGGTAAAATCGTTCCTAGCCGTATTACTGGTACTGCTGCTAAATATCAACGTCAACTTGGTCGTGCGATCAAGCGTGCTCGTTACTTAGCATTATTACCGTATACAGATTTACATAAGTAACCTAATAAGGGGTTTTGAAAATGGAAGTAATTCTTCTTGATAAAATCGCCAAATTAGGCGGCCTTGGTGACAAGGTTACAGTTAAGTCTGGTTATGCACGTAACTTTTTATTACCAAAAGGTAAGGCTGTATTTGCCTCTAAAGCAAACATCGAGCATTTTGAAGCTCGTCGTGCTGATTTAGAAAAGCAATTAGCAGAAGTATTAGCTGCTGCAGAAGCGAAAGCTGCAAAAATCACTGAATTAGCTGAAGTAACTATTGCTTCATCTGCTGGTGATGAAGGTAAGTTATTCGGTTCAGTTGGTACTAAAGACATCGCTGATGCAGTTACTGCTGCTGGTGTTGAAGTTTCTAAAGCACAAGTACGTATGCCTTTAGGTACTATTCGTGAAACAGGTGAATTCGAAATCGCAATTCACTTACATAACGATGTAGATACAAGTATTAAAGTTATCGTTATTGCTGAAGCTTAATTCGCAATAATTATCTTTAATAAAAAACACCGTAACTTTTTAAGTTACGGTGTTTTTTTATGCCGATTGATAAATTGTTAGCTACACTTGATGGTATCTTTTAAACATTGAAAGCTGTTATGTCACTTTCGACAAATAAAATAAAACAACAACATGGAAGGTTATTTAGCATTTTATTGCTGTTATCAGCAGTATTTGTCGCTATTTTTGCTGGCGCAATAGGGTGGTTAACGCAGAGTTATATCATAACAGGGGCTGCACTAAGTATTGGGTTAGTCTTTATGGCCTCGGTATTTTTTGTTAGTAGAGTCTGTAAACGCTCACTTGAGCAATGGCTAAAACCTACCATTGAATTAGAAACTTGGGCCGATTTATCTAAGATTCGTGGTGAAATTCAACCATTAGCCTCTTCAGAAAATCATACCGTTAAGACGATACAGCAATTAATTACTCAGCTTCATGAAGCTAAAAACAGTGATAGTCATTTTGATAGAACGTTACGCGGCAAAGCATTGCTTGATGGACAAACAGGGGTCGGCAATCGTGATTTTTTTAATAATCGACTAGAAGCATTATTAAAAGAAGAAGATATTCAAGGGGCTGTTTTTTTTATTCATTTTAAAGATTTCGATTTAGTACAAAGTTTATATGGTGAGCAGCAAGCTTTGGCATTGTTAGATATTCTCATAGCTAATGTTAAGTATCGCTTAAAATCGCTTTCAAGCTATTTTATTGCTCGTCGTTCGGAATATGAATTAGCCTTGATCGTTCCTGGTGTGTTTTTTACTGAAGCGGAAAAGTTAGCCGAAAAACTGTTAAATAGTTTATCTGCCGTAACTTTACCCATAGGTATAAACAAAGAAGAATTTATTCATATTGGCGTGAGCTACTTCTCTCAAGAAGAAAATCCTTACCAAATAAAATCAGAAGCTGATATGGCACTACGTTCTGCGCAATTGCAAGGACCATCTCAGTGGTTTATGTACGACCCTGGCGAGGTTGAGCATGCCAGTGCAAAAGGCTCATTAAAATGGCGAACCTTTTTACAACAAGCGATACAAAAAAATGCCTTTGTTATTTTTTTTCAACCAGTTATCGCAATTGATGGCGAAAAAGTATTGCATCATGAAGTGCTTTCAAAAGTGAGAGATGTCGATGGTAGTTTAATTAGCGCGCGGGTATTTTTACCGATGGCGAGAAAATGCGGCTTATCTCAAACTATTGATTTGTTGGTTTTTGAACAAGTTTGCCGATTACTTGCTTATGATAAAGCTCAACAAGATGATTGTAGTTTGAATTTTTCTATTGAGTCCTTATTGTCTGCTGATTTTATTGAAAAATTTACACAAGTGTTACGAGCTAACATATCGTTAGCAAGCCGTTTAATTATTGAAATTAGCGAGTATCATCTTGCCAATCACCTCAACGAATTAAAGCCAGTTCTTGTTGCTTTGCATCAGTTAGGGGTCAAGCTCTTAGCAGATAAAGTAGGGCAATATGTTGAAAGTGCTCAATATCTTAAATCTTGCCCGATAAGCTTCATGAAATTACACCGTAGTATTGTTTTGAATATACATTTAAAACCTGAAAATCAGATCTTTATTCAAAGCTTACGCACTATTAGTGAAGCTAATAAAGTAGAAATTTATGCGCTTGGTGTTGAACATTCGGATGAGTGGCAAACATTATTGCGATTAGGAGTGAACGGTGGGCAAGGACATTATTTTACTGAGCCAGTAGCTCAGGTGGCAAAGACCATTCATTTGCCTTAATTCTTTTTTGTTCTATCAAGCCCATTAACCCCTGTAATCCTCCAGTATGTAAAAGGACAATACGTTGGCCAGCTTGGAAATGATGACGAGAAACCAGATCTAATAACGCTAATATCATTTTGCCAGAGTAAACGGGCTCAAAAGGAATTTGAGTGATTTTAATAAAATCAAGCAGTTGATTTTTATCTTGCTCACTAAATTTTGCATAACCACCACCATTATACTGAGTTAAAAGTTGCCAATTATTTGTGGGGAGTTTTTCATCAGCGAGTAGAGTTTTGATCTCAGCATTCAAATAGTCTGCATTTTTCAACACCGCAACCCCAATAATGTGATGTTGTCCTTGATCGCCATGAATTAACCCTGAAATGGTGCCAGCACTGCCAACAGGGGTCATTAAAACGTCATATTCGATTTGATTGTTAAGTTCATGACAAACTTCTGCAACACCTGACAAAGCTAAATGATTGCTCCCGCCTTCTGGAACCATTAAATAATCGGGATATTGTTCTTTTAACTGAAGTAAATAGTCATCATCGTGGCGCTTTCGGTAGGTTTTTCTATCGACAAACTGCAGTGTCATTCCCCATTGTTGCGCACTGGCTAGGGTGTAATTGCTCGCATATTCAGGCTCGCCGCGAATAATACCAATACTTTGTAAATGATTTTGCTGACAAGCGAATGCCAGAGCATGGATATGATTAGAGTAACTCCCGCCGAAACTTAAAATGCCTTTATAGTTATTGTTTTTCGCGAATTGAATATTGTACTTTAGCTTGCGCCATTTATTCCCTGAAATAATAGGGTGTATTAAGTCATCTCTTTTTATGAAAACAGAGATCTGGTGCTGAGTAAAAAGTGGATGGTGTAATGGCTGTAAAATCGATTTGTTTGACATAAAATTTGCAGTTAGTTAGATAAAATTCCCTTAAAAAACTTGCGCATATTGGTCAATGAGGGATAATGAAATTAAGACAATTCGTTTTAAAACATAATAATATCGATAAATGTCATTTATTACACGGATAAATCAATTATTTTCTAAACCTGAACCAAGTGGCTGTTTAGGGATTAGTTTACAGCAAGATTCATTGAGTTATTGTTATATTGATGACGATAAGAAATTGACTTGTCAAAATAAAGCCGTAAATGAAAACCAATATGTTCAAACGTTAAAGAAAATACGTAACGAAGAAGAGCTCCAAGGCGCTTGTCATGTTGTTTTATCATCTAAACAAAATCAATTAGTGCAAATAGATAAACCGCAAGTTCCCGCTGAAGAAATCGGCTCGGCATTAAAGTGGCAAATTAAAGATTTAGTTTCTATTGCTCCTGAAAATATGGTGGTAGACTACTTTGATGGCGTGAAAATGGCCATGGGTGCTGAAAAAATCCATGCTGTTTGTGCTGATAAAAAGGAACTGATTGAGTTAGTGGCTGAGCTAAATAAACACTCAGTGACCATTAAAAGTATCACTATTGAAGAATTTGCTTTTGTGAGTTTATGCCCTATTCAAGAAGAGCCAAGACTTTTAGTTTGTCAGCAACCCAATGAAGACGTATTGGTACTCATCATAAAAGACGGTAGTTTATATTTTCAACGCCGCTTAAGAGGGTTAGATCAAATAGCGTCGAAAAGTGAAGATGAGCTCAATTTAGGCATTATTGATTCGTTAAGTTTAGAGATTCAACGTTCAACAGATTATTTTGAACGACAATTAAAGCAGCCACCGATCCGCAATATTGATATTTTAGTGCCGATGGAAAACGAAGCATTTTTAGCTCGACGTTTAGCTGAAAACACCCATATTCCTGTTAACTTGTTTGCTATGCCTGAAGGGTATGCTGATTTTCGTCAGTATGCAGCAGCCATTGGTGCAACCATGTTAAATCATATGGGGGAGGCAAAGTAATGCAAAAATTATCGATTAATTTATTGCAAGCTGAGCTTATTCCTACTCAGCCATTATGGACGTTAAAGCGCGTTGTTTTTGTCTGGATTTTTGCTTTGGTATTCATGTTTGCATGGATGTCACTTGAACAATATCAATTAGCTCAGTTGTCAGCACAATTGAAAACGGCCAATGCAGAAAAGCAAGCGAATGACGCGCAATTAGCTAGTTTAGAACAACAAGTTCGACAAAATAAAGCCGATGCTCTTTTACAAGAAAAACTTGCGACAGTGAAACTTTTATTAGCAAATAAAAAATTGCTACATGATCAATTAACCGATGTTTCTTCAACGTATACCGCAGGATTCTCGCGTGCAATGTCTGAGTTATCGCAATTGCATCATAAAGACATCAGTCTACAAAAAATAAAAATGAATCCTGAGCAAATGCTATTTTCAGGGTTAGCGAAAACGCCTGATGCCGTACCTGTTTGGTTAGCTGCTTTTGAAGGTTCAACATTTTTATCGGGCCAAACGTTTAAGCATTTTAGCTTGAGTGAGAATGAGCAGAAAGTTACTCACTTTACCGTTAGCTCTCTGGTGAATTCCGATCGTAGGGCAGGTGAATAATGAAAGAGATGTGGCAAGATTATTCAACAAAATTTTTAGCCGTTACTGCGCGCGAGCAATACCTGATTTTATTAACCGGTTTGGTTGCGATTGTTTTTATTTTCTTTACCTTGATGATAGAAGGGCGTTTAGCTCAAAGTGACAATGTCAGCAAAGAACTTAAGCAAACTCAGTTAACCAATAAATCAGCTCAAACGACTATTGCCGTGCTTGAACAATCTTTAGCGACGGATCCTAACGTTGCTATTAATAAGCAAATTGCACAATACGAGCAAAAATTAGCAGCAATTGATAGTGAACTTTTGTTATTAACAACGGATTTAATTAACCCGATTCAAATGCGCTATGCGTTAATTGATTTATTAAAAAACCAGAAAAACCTCTCCTTATTGTCATTTGACATCATTGCAGCGCAAGCGATGACTGTAAATAAAGCACAAACAGAAAAACAGAAAACTGAGAAAAATGCTGTTGCTGATAAAGATAACAACAGTGAATTGGAAAGTGAGCAGTCACTAACTCTTTATAAGCATGGAATAGAGCTGAAACTTAAGGGTAACTATTTTGCTTTAAAAGATTACCTAGAACAGCTTGAAAAAATGGACTGGCAGTTTTTTTGGCAAGAATTTGATTATCAAACACTTGAATATCCGCAAAGTGAATTAACGATAAAAATGTATAGTTTAAGTACTAAAAAGGAGTTTATCGGTGTATAAATTTTGTTTAATAGTACTAAGCTTTGTTTGTGCCAACGCATTGTCACCAAGTAGTTATGCACAATCAAAAGACCCAACAAGACCATTTGTCAGTGGCGAAAGCAATAACATGGTAACACGTGCTAAAGGACAGCTTGTTTTACAAACTATTGTTGAGCAAGGAGATACCAAAAGAGTCATTATCAATGGTAAATTACTCAACATTGGCGATCAAATAAGTCAATATAAATTACAAAAGATAGCCAATAATTATGTTGTGTTGTCTTCGCCTGAACAAGAGCTGACCTTGTCATTATTTTCAACAGTAGTGGCAAAATCGAGATGAAAAGAATAATAACTATGAATAAACCCCAGAAAATTTTATCTTTAAGTGCTTTATTTACCTTCCTCGTTAGTTGTCAGTCGGTGCCTCCTCATCCGACACATGTCACTAAAGCGCTTGATCAAGCGATAGAGCAGTCAACTCAAGTGAATGCGCCGAAGCCTTTGTCTCGTGTGCCATCCGCTATTCAACAAGAATTAATGCAACAAAGTATGAACCAAGCTCGTAGTGGCTTACTCGCTGAAAAACGACTAGAGATCGCAGCTAGCCAAGTCAATGCCCAAGCATTTTTTGCGGCTTTAGTGGAAGATTCTGAATTTAGCGCAGCGATTCATCCTGATGTTGAAGGTGAAATCACTTTGAATTTAAAAGATGTCACCTTAACAGAAGCACTTGAAGTAATAGAAGAATTATACGGTTATGAAATTCGCCGAAATGGTAGTGTTATACAAGTGTATCCTGCGGGCATTCGCACTGAAACTATTGCATTAAATTATTTATTTATTAAACGTTTTGGTACCTCAAGCACCCGTATTAACTCTGGTGGTGTTTCTGAAAATGACCCTAACAATGGCGGTGGTGGAAATAACCGCAATAGCTCTGCCAATAATAACCGTAGCGGTGGCAATAACCAAAACAACCAGAGTGGACAAAATAATCAGAACGGCAACAGCGGTATTAATATTTATACCGAAAATGAATCTGATTTTTGGAAAGAATTAAAAGACACCTTAGCCGCATTAGTGGGCACAGAAAAAGGGCGTTCGGTTATTGTTTCTCCGCAAGCAGGTTTAGTGACGGTTAGAGCATTTCCAAATGAAATTGCAGCGGTTAAGAAATTTATTACTGATACACAAGAACACTTACGTCGTCAGGTGATCATCGAAGCTAAAATTATGGAAGTCACCTTAAATGATGATTATCAGCAAGGTGTAAAATGGGAACAAGTACTTGGTCATGCGCAAAGCACTGATTTAACTTTCTCAACTACTGGCAATATCGCCGGCAATGTTATTTCATCGGCAATTGGTGGAACAACTGCGCTCAGTTTTTTAAATGCTGATTTTTCTGGGGTGATTGAATTACTTCAAACGCAAGGTAATGTGCAAGTATTATCAAGCCCACGTATCACCGCGACTAATAATCAAAAAGCGGTATTTAAAGTAGGTGAAGATGAATACTTTGTGACTGAAGTATCAAACACCACAACAACTGGAACGGCAACAACAACTACGCCTGAAGTACAATTAACCCCGTTTTTTTCTCAGGGATAGCTTTGGATGTAACGCCGCAAATAGATGAATTTGGCGAGGTGATTTTACATATTCATCCTTCGGTGACGTTAACTGACGAACAAATAAAAACTATTCGTTTAGGCGATGAAGATTTCTCATTACCGCTTGCTCAAAGTAGTGTCAGAGAATCAGATACTATTATTCGCGCAAAATCAGGTGAAATTGTTGTCATAGGCGGTTTAATCGAAACCAGAAAAGTCGATTTAGAATCAAAAACGCCATTGTTAGGTGATATTCCACTGGTTGGTTCTTTGTTTAAAAACAAAAGCCAAACAACACAGAAAAAAGAATTGATCATCATGTTAAAGCCAATCGTGATTGGTCAAGACACATGGAAAAATCAGTTACAAGATGCTCGTAAACTATTAAAAGAGTGGTTCCCAGAAGAAAATTTTTCAGACGATAAAGCCAATGAGACATCGCAAAGTCAAAAAATAAACGAATAATCATGATAAGCAGCGCTACTTAGTTATGTACTTGTATCATTTTGGTTTAAAGGAATTACCTTTTACATTAACCCCAAATACCAATTTTTATTTGGGGTTAGAACCACATAATGAAGCATTTGCTGTGTTACTTACTGCGTTAAAAGCGGGTGAAGGTTTTTTAAAAGTTGTTGGCGAAGTAGGAACGGGTAAAACCTTACTCTGTCGCAAATTATTAAATGAAATACCCGAGCATTTTGTCACCGCTTATATTCCTAATCCTTATTTAAAACCCGATGAGCTAAGACGTGCAGTAGCCGTAGAGCTAGGTGTTAAACAAGCACAACGTATGTCGGTGCAATTATTGACTCAAAGAATTCAGCAAAGATTATTAGAATTACATTCTTTAGGGCATTCGGTGGTGTTGATTTTAGATGAAGCGCAAGCGTTGCCTGCGGAAAGTTTAGAAGCCTTGCGGTTATTTACCAATTTAGAAACAGAAACCCGTAAACTTTTACAAGTGGTTTTATTCGCTCAACCAGAATTAGATATGCGCCTAAGTGAAGCTGCGTTTAGGCAATTAAAACAGCGGATAACGTTTTCTTACCGTTTACGCCCGATGACCGCGATGGAAGTTGAAAGTTACATTCAACATCGGCTTCATGTTGCAGGTTATAAAGGGGCGGCGTTATTTAGTCATTCGCTGTGTAACAAAATAGCGAAAATTACTAAAGGGATCCCACGCTTGGTCAATGTGTTATGCCATAAAATGTTAATGTTAAGTTATGGGCAAGGGCAATATCAAATCACTAAAACGCATCTTAAATTAGCAGTTAAAGATACAGAAGCAACGGCAGAGTTAGCCAACTTCTTCAATAGTAAAATGCTTGTCGCAAGTTTATTGCTCGTCATAAGTATTATTGGAATAGCAGGTTATATGCTTGGAGTGACGATATGAGCGTTATAAATCAAATGCTCAAAGATTTAGATCAAAGGCAAAATGAGCAAGGTACTCATGGGAGTTCGCCTAGACCTGTTGTGGTAAATTCTTCTCCTAAAAAGCTGATCCTTACAACTGTGATCATTGTGCTATTGATTAATGTGATTGCTTTGGTCATTTGGCAGTTGTACAGTGAAAATAAATCGCTAAAAGCTGAACAGTCTACCCTGCATATAAAAACAGTAGAACAAACTGAGCTTGGAAACAGTCAATTAAATGTGCGCTCATTTGACTCTGCTCATTCATCTGTAAATAATCCTCTGCAGTTAAATACAGAGAAAAAATTAAACGAAGCTAAGACAGAAAATATTGCTGAACAAGCACAAGATAAAACAGTTGCTCAGCAGCAAGATGAGCCAAGTGTTGAGCCAAAAGATGAAAGTAAAACGGATATCTTAACTGTTCAGCAGCAGAACAACGCGTCAACCGAGCAGCCAAGTCAGTATGATTTACTAGCTGACGTACCTGAAAATAAACCGTTATTACCGCAAGCTCAATCTACAGCGCAAAATGAACCTGCACCTCAACTGATGATTTCTCGTAAGCAATTAACAGCCAATGAATTGGCTCAGCAAAAATTAAATCAAGCTGAGCAAGCGTTAAATAACAACTTAATGAGCAAAGCCGAAACGCTTTTTGAAGACGTACTGTTAGTTGAACCTGAAAATAAAGTTGCTCGTAAACAATTAGCAGCATTATGGTTTGGTAAAA
>DAINNQ010000023.1:0-15873 GCA_036735825.1 Alteromonadaceae bacterium
TAAAAACATGCACTAAATAGCTTTTATCCTTGTCATGCTTATTAACTTCTTGCATGTTATTAACATCAACACCTTGGTTTGCAGATGATTTAACCGTTGAAATATTTGACTCTATCGCCTGAACTGCACCAACAACTTGCTGTTGATAATAAATAGCTGAACCAATATTAAATGAATCGATATGACTCGCTGTTAACACTAAATGACGACCTGGTTCATCATAATTGTATGCAGGTTGCTGCTTAAACACCTGAAAACTCGTTTTCGGCTCTCCGATAGTCGATGGTCGAAAACTGATATACGTGCCCTTAAGTACGCTACTCATGTTAGTGACACCCGCTAAATCTAGCGAAGGTGAAACAACAAAAAATTGCGTTTTATCGGTTAAATACGAGGTGATTCTAGGATTGATTTTCGCTTTGGCGATAATTTTGCGATGTTGTGGATCTATTTTTTCAAAAGCATCGATAACGCCCAATGTTAATCCTTGGAAAATAATACTTGCGCCTCGATCAATGCCAGCATTCCAAGGTAACACCAACTCAATTTCATGCCCCATTTCCGCGCTTTGAAAATCGGGAAATAACGGGTATTTTTGGCCATTACGCGCTGCCGCTGACTCGGGTTCGAATTTAGCATCATCAAAAGCTATACCCCCAGCAATGATTGCCGCTAAAGAATCGGTTTTAATTTTGACCGAAGAAGTTAACGAACCAGAAATGTCAAAGCCGCTGGCATTCCAAAAGTGAGAATTTTCTTTCACTAAATGCGCATATTGAGGCTGAATAAACGCATTAATATCAACCTTTTGGGTTTTATCATTATATTGATAACCCGAGACATGACCAACGGTAATTTTTTTATAACTCACGGGAGAGTTTTTACTGATTGAAGACAAGTTCTCAGCTTGCAAAATAATATGCAAACCTGGGGTTGTTTCATCTAACGCTGGTGCTTCTTTTAAGGCGATAAAATGCCTTTGTGAAATATCATTACCATCGAAATCGGGCTGAACATTAATATATCCACCAGACAATAAGGTATCTAACCCTGTTACCCCTTGAATAGAAACATCAGCAGTGACATACCAAAACAAAGTATTTTCGGTCAAAATACTTTTGGTACTCGATGACATTTCTACTTCAACAATCACGTGTTGCAGATCTTCAGAAACGTCTAAATCAGTCACAATACCCGCAGGCAAGCCTTTGTATCTAACTTGTGTTTTTCCAACGACAATACCACTAGCATTATCAAACTGAATGGTAATAAACGTGCCGCGTTCTGCCACCGCTTTAACAATCAGCCACATACCAAAAATCAGCGCAATTGTTGGGATCAGCCACACTGCAGAGATACCAACACTGTTTTTTACTATCACCTGTGGAGGATTTTGATCAGACATGAACGATTCCATCTTTATTATTATCCCACAATAATCGTGGGTCGAAACTATGAGCAGCAAACATGGTAAACACTACCATTAAAGTAAAGTAGCTGATCCCTATAGCCGCCTCTATCGTCGTAATAAAACCTAAGTTAACGATTGTTGCCATCACGGTTACCGCAAAAACATCGAGCATTGACCAAGGGCCTAATACATCAACTAATCGATAAAGTTGTGTTTGTTTTGCCAGCGGTAAATTTGATTGATGCTTTACGTTATACACTAAAACAAATAAGCAGCAAATTTTGCCGAGTGGAATAATGAAACTGGCTATAAAGATAATCAGCGCAATTGGATAAAGCCCCATTTTGATAAAAATTGCGATACCTTCTAAAATTGTCGACGCTTCGGGTTTACCCAACTTATAAAAAATCATCATTGGATAAATATTAGCAGGTATAAGCATCACTAATGCTGCAATGGTCCACGCACAGGTATACTGCAAACTTCTTGATTTACGAAAATAGTAGCGATGACCACAGCGCTGACATTGCACTTTATCTGCTGAAATCGGGTTAAGTTTTTGGCAACAAGGGCAGCAACTTAAGCCTGATTCTTTAGCGCTTTGATACACTTTCACGCTCCAATTTTTGCCAAATATAATGTTGATCTAACGTCACAGTGACTAACGTTGAACACAACAACAATAATAATAAACTCACCAAGCCGCCACCAATATTTACATCGGCTAACGACACCAGTTTGTACATGGAAATGATAATGCCTAGAAAAAATACGTGGATCATAGTCCAATTGTCCAGCGTATGATAAGAACGAAAAAACAATAATAATGAAGGCGTTATTTGCTTTGTTTTGATTCGATAAGATAAATAAAAGGCGGAAAATAACCGTACCACGGGGATCGCGATGGTGAACATAAACACACAAAAAGCGATAATGTAAAAATCGCCGGCAATCATTTGCGTGACACAATCGATTAACGATGCTTGATGGTAAACTCCCGCCACGCCTATCTTCATAATTGGCAGTGAAATCGCAGGAAAAAACATGAATAAGCCAGCAATAGATACCGCTAATGTGCGCTCTATCGAGTCTTTTTTACGAGAAAATAATGTACAGCCACAGCTTGGACAAAGCGCAGTTTGTCCCGGAAATAACTTAGGCAACGCCGATAAGGCATCACACTTTATACAAGCAATTAATTGATCCGTTGAATGCTGTTCTGCCACAGTGAGTACACATTAAATAAACGATACCTAAAGTGTAAGAGATTGATAATATTTCGCCATAAAATTATGAAGTTAAAAACAAAAAAAGCGACAATCAATGTCGCTTTTTCACTAGAAATAATCGGTGCTTACTTTAATGCAGCCATATAATTCGCTAGTGCTTCAATGTCATCATCAGACAACTTAATCGCAATATTTTGCATCATGCTGTTGGTGTCATTATTACGATCACCCGCGCGGAATTTAGTTAATTGTGATTGTAAATAAGTAGCGTTTTGACCAGCAATAGCAGGGAAGCCCGCTTTATCCATACCGCCACCATTAACACCATGACATGCGATACAAGCAGTAATACCGCGTTTAGCGTCACCACTTAAATATAATTTTTGACCAATTGCACTAGTAGTTGCTGCTGCAGGTTTAAGGGTTTGCGAAGCAAAATAAGCCGCAACATTTTTCACGTCTTCATCAGACAAACCAGCAACCATGCCAGCCATCACAGCATCATTACGACTACCTGATTTAAAATCTCTAAGTTGTTTAACTAAATACGCTTCACTTTGACCGGCAATTGAAGGGTACATGGCGACTAAAGCGTTACCGTCAGCGCCGTGACAAGCAGCACACGTTGCAGCTTTCGCTTTACCTGCGTCAACATCACCAACAAAAGATTTAACAGCGACAACACCCGCCGAAGCTTTTACTTCACCAATCGCTGAAGTATCAACAAAATAAGCGCCTAAGTTAGCAATATCAGCATCGGTTAAATTGCCAGAAATTTGGTTCATTGAAGCGTTATGACGGCTTTCGTCCTTAAACGCCTTTAATTGTTTTTCAATATATTCTGGATGTTGAGCAGCAAGGTTAGGATTAATTAAAACATCGCTGTTACCTTCTTTACCATGACAATCTATACAAGCGGTAATGCCACGCGCTTTGTCGCCATGTTCATATAATGCTTTACCTGCACTAGCATTCGCCACTACTGCTGGTGCAGCGGTAACATTTGCTGCTGGTGCTGCCTCAGCTGAATCACTTGCTGCTGGTGCTGAACCATCACGACCAAAACTTGCAAAATACGCGGCGATATCAGCCATATCTTGCTCAGACAAACCTGCTGCCATTGGCGCCATCACTGGATCTTTTCGCTCGCCTGACTTAAATGCTTTAAGCTGTTTGGTAATATAGTCTGCGTGTTGACCCGCAATATTTGGGTAAGCGCCCATAATACCGATACCATTGGCACCATGACAGCCGGCACAAGTTGCTGCTTTTGCTTTACCCGCTGCAGCATCACCTTCAAATGCATTGGCATGTGACACCATACCTAACCCGATGACAATCGAAAATAAGATGTTTTTCATGAATTGCTCTCTGTTTTATGAGGCTTGATTCAAAGCCAATCAAGCATTTTATAAAGTTATAATTAACGCGGCATTTTACACGAAACCACTAAATATTTAATAGCGCGAAAGAAAAAAACATTAAAAAAATCGTGGTTTTTACTCATTTTGATAAAAAAGAGATATAATCACCGACAATTGTTATCGTTTCGGAAATAAAATTGTCTACATCAGCTGTAAATCTTAGTAAAGCAACCTTTACCATTAGTGCGCCAGATATTCGTAAATTGCCCGAAGATTCAGGTATTGAAGTCGCTTTTGCTGGCCGTTCAAATGCCGGAAAATCCAGTGCATTAAATACGTTAACCAATCAAAAAAGTTTAGCGCGAACCAGTAAAACGCCCGGCCGAACTCAGCTGATTAACGTGTTTGAAGTGGGTGAAGGACAACGTTTAATCGATTTACCTGGCTATGGCTTTGCGAAAGTGCCAATTGAAATGAAAAAGAAATGGCAAAAAGCGCTCGGTGAATATTTAGAAAAACGCGAAAGTTTGCGAGGTTTAGTGGTGTTAATGGATATTCGCCATCCGCTCAAAGATCTCGATAAAGACTTAATAGAATGGGCAGCAGACAGTGAGTTACCCGTTTTAGCGTTATTAACCAAGTCTGACAAACTTTCACAAGGCAAAGCCAGCGCTGAAGTGTTAAAAGTAAAGAAAGCGTTAGCTCCTTTAAATGCTGATATTAAAGTCCAAGCGTTTTCATCTTTGAAAAAAACAGGCGCAGCTCAAGCTAATGACATTATTTGTCATTGGTTATCGAATGAAGAAATCCAAGAAGCTGATTAATCAACATGATAAATATAGGAAAAGAAAACGTCTGATGAAATTTGTCGTATTAGTAATTATAGGTTTTTTGATTTTTTTTTGGTTTAAGCGTAATGCTGAAAATAAAAAGCAGGCGGAACAAAATATTCAAATTGCCCAAGAATTTTTAGCAAAAAACAAACTCATTGATGGAGTTGTCGAAACAGACTCGGGTTTACAATACCAAGTATTGCAAAAAGGTGACAACACTGAGCACCCGACGGCTAGCACGAAAGTGAAAGTTCATTACCATGGCACTTTGCTTGACGGTACTGTGTTTGACAGTTCTGTTGAACGTAATAAACCGCTTAGCTTTGGTTTAAATCAGGTAATAAAAGGTTGGACAGAAGGCGTTCAACTAATGACGGTTGGTGATAAATTTAAGTTTTTTATCCCATCTTCATTAGCTTACGGAAATAGTGCAACAGGAAAGATAACCTCAGGGTCGTTACTTATTTTTGAAGTAGAATTATTAGCAATTAACTAAACGCTATAAATAAGCCTTACAAGATAAGTCCCCAAAAAAGTACGATAAAAATTGCGCGAGCACCTTTAGCGCATTGCCATTAAAACTCCCGCTAAAGAAAATCCTAATACTAACCAGAGAATTGGGGTTTTCATTTGTTTTAGTAAATAAAATCCCACCAATACCAATGCCATATCCCTTGTCTCTAGTACAGCTGAAACAAATATTGGCATGTATAAAGCGCTTAGGAGTAAGCCAACCACGGCGGCGTTTATCCCTTGTAATGCTCCTGACAATCGAGGCATATTGGCCAACGTATGCCAATGTTTAAGAAAGGCGAGCATCAATAAAAAGCCGGGTAGAAAAATGCAAATAGTGGCGATTATTGCCGTTAAATAAGGTGTTTCCGCCGAAAGAGTAAAACCTAAAAAGGTCGCCAAAGTAAACATAGGCCCCGGAATAGCTTGAGCTGCAGCATATCCAGTTAAAAAGGTATCCGTTGATAGTTGCTCAGAGAGTAAATTTTGCAGAAGCGGCAGCACAACATGACCTCCCCCAAACACTAAACTACCGGCATGATAAAAATCTGAAGCAATGCGCCAATGGCCATTTTGTGAAGCCATAATGGCGAATAGACAAAACAGGGCCACAAACATAACGATTGGCCACCATGAAATAACCACTCCTTGATTTTTTGTTTTTAAATCTTGTGGTGTTAAATATTTAACACCGATAATCGCGGCAATGATCAGCACAATAATTTGTGTATGAATATTCATACTTAACAGCAAAGCGACTGTTGCTGCTAGCGCAATAAATCGAGTCAATGTGCTTTTACAGAAGCTATGAAACATCGATAAAACAGCGTCAGTGACTACCACTACCGCAAGTAATTTGAGCCCGTGAACTATGCCATAAAAATAGCTACTATGGCTTAATTGCTGATTAATTTGTGCCAATGCCAGCATCAGGAGCACAGATGGCGTAGTAAAGGCGACAAATGCAGTGATAGCACCACTCAGCCCAGCTTTTTGATAACCTAAAGCAAAGCCTACTTGGCTTGAGCCCGGCCCAGGTAAAAACTGACTAAGCGCAACAATTTGTCCGTATTTTTCTTGAGTCACCCACGCTAACTGCTGCACAAATTTTTGATGAAAATAGCCGATATGCGCCGCAGGACCGCCAAAACTGATCCAACCTAATAAAAAGAAGTGCTTGAAAAGCGTAAATAACATTGGTGATGTTTTTCATTAACAGGAGTTAGTATCAATATTGTCTATCGCTAATGTTAAATAGTCAAAAGCCAATTAACGAATAAATGCTTTTGCTATCAAACTTGTTTAATTAACGTGTATTTTTTGATGTAGCGCTTGATTTTTTCCAAATTTCATTATTTTTCTTTGTTTTTACTCGTCAAATTGATAAAAGAATAATAGGTAAATTCGAATAAGCTCAAACAGTAACGAGATGAAATTGAGCCTAATAATCAACACAAAAAGAGACAGTAATGAAAAAATTCATCCAAGTTTTTATGTTAATCGTTGCTTCATCAGTCATGCTAACGGGATGTAGTCAGCAGGTAGAAGTTCAATTAGCACCTACGGTGAAAGTACATTTTAGCGATGACCAAAGCAAAACGATTCAAATTACGGCTAATGACCCCGCATATCAAGCACTGGCACAATGGTTGAAAGAACATCAATCAGGCTGGTATCCAACGTCAGGGCAATATCCTGGAGGTGTATATCTAGTGTCGGGTGAGCAGGGCATACAAGTCACACAGCAACGTGTAGTTATATACTCGACTAAAAATAAAAAACCGACAGCGACATTTATACAAGAAATTAACCGACAAGACTTACTCATAGTTAAAAATATTGCCCAACAACATGCTGAGAATCGTTAATCACTCAAGGTAAATTTTAGGCAAAAAAAAAGCCGAAGATAGTGATCTTCGGCTGGATAGCTTTGGGGAAAGCTAGAATATAAAATTATTACAACAGGCGTTCGCTAGGGAACAAATGCATTATAGAGTAACAACTCTATTAAAGTAAAGTATTTATTCTAATTTTTTTGACTAGTGTATTTATTTGTCCCGAACTTTAATAATTCATTTAACGCTAGCGGCTTCGAAAATAAATACCCCTGCGCAATAAAATCTGACTTTTCATGAAGAAACGCTAATTGATCACCGGTTTCAATTCCTTCTATGATCAACTTATATTTAAGGCTTTTAGCCAAATCGATTGTAGTATTTACAATAGCTTGCAGTGTATCGTTACTCTCTAGGCCGGTAATAAAGCTACGATCAATTTTTAATTCATCAAATGGCAATTCAACCAACTGCTTAATCGCTGAATATCCTGTACCAAAATCATCAATAGCCAATGCAATTCCTGAAATTTTAAGACGAGATATAGCATAGAGCGCTTCTTGTGACATAGAAACGGCAGACGTTTCAGTTACTTCAATTGTTATCTGAGATGTTGATATGCCATAGCGTTTAATAAGACTAACTAATTGATCAACAAAAGTTACATTTAAATTATTGGCGGAAACATTAAATGAGCATGATAAATAAGGCCGATCTTTTATAAACTTTGACACTTTGTTTAATGATTGATCGACAAAGTGCAAAGTATAAATATCGATAAGTTCAGCGCTCTCGATTAAACGAATAAATAGCGCAGGACTTATAAAACCAAGTTCAGGATGATCAGCGCGAGAAAGACATTCAAAGCCGACCAATTCACCTGTTCGGCTATTAACCTGAGGTTGAAATACCGGATATAAGTAGCCTTTTTCAAACCATTCTCTAATGCTTCTTTTTTTAAAAATTTTTGGAAATAAAGCTGCCGATTCTGCCGTCATTTGGAGCTGAGTCGAAATATTTTTTGGCTTAACACTAATCAACGATTTAAAGTCACTAACTTTAAATGGCTTACTAAGTTTGCCACATAAATTTACGTTTAAACTTTCAACCAAATTAGCGACGGAATCAAGAATATCGCTCGTTGCGCCAGACATAATGGCAACATTACCGGTAAAACCACTTTTTCCGACAGACATCAATACATCTAATCCGTCGTCATTAGGCATATAAATATCAACTAACAATAAATCCGAATGAGTTAAGGTGTTTAAATCAAATTCTGAGAAACTGGTAAAACCTATAAAATCTAGTTCAAATAATTTGGTAAATTCATTTAACAATTCAAGATAAAGCTTATCATCATCAATAGCGACCACTCTTGTAATCATAAATAATACCTATTTTGTATCACTGCAGTCACGAGACGCTAAAAGCTGTTCGGTTTTTGAATGTAGGACATTAAACTTTAGAGGTTTTTGTATGATTGATTCAAACTTATAATTCGAATCAATCTGAATATCACCTGTTACAAGCACTTTACTGATTGACGATGGCACTTTGGCTGCAACGTCATCACCTTTCATGGTGTTTAAACGATAATCGACAAACAGCAAATCAGGAGGCGTTGCATTGCAATAATCAATAGCGTCTTTTTCACAATGAAAAACAACCACTTGATGCTCACTATCTTCAAAAAATAATTGAAATATGTTGGTTAATTCAATTTCGTCATCTAAATACACGATAGTAGACATAGACATACCGTTAACTCTTAAGTTGTTTAGGGAGAGTAATGCAAAAGCACGTGTTTACTTTATCACTATCTAAATATATTGATCCACCATGATCATCAACAATGCCTTTAACCACTGACAATCCTAGGCCTGTACCTTTATTCACTCCTTTGGTTGTATAAAAGGGTTCAAACATTTTAACTTTCACCGCATCCCTAATTCCAGTACCTGAGTCTTCAACAAACAAAGCATACTCTTCTGATTGTTCGACCACTGACAACTTAATCCAGCTATTTTTATTTCTGCCCACCGCATCTATCGCATTATTGACTAAGTTAATGACAACTTGCTCAATTTCAATATGATTCCCGTGTATGAAAGCACTGTCGATAAATTCAGTTGAAAAACTGATCAGAGAACGTTTTATCTTAGGTTCAACTAATGTGCATGCTTCCTGACACACTTCAATTAAATTAATGCGACACTTCTCTGGCTCTTCATCAGTGCGAGAAAATCGTTTTAGATTATTAACTATGTACGAAATGCGATCACAAGATTTGAGGATAGAGTCGAGTTTATTTAGGTTTTTTTCCTCGGCATTGAATTTTAAAATTTCTGTATAACCAGAAATAATCCCTAACGGGTTATTAATTTCATGAGCAACACTTGCCGCTAGCTCACCTAATGAGGCAAATTTAGCATTTTGGATACTTTTTTGGCGTTCAGTGTTTAAGCTTAATTCGGTTAATTTTTTTTCATGAATATCTTGAATTGTGCCAGAAATACTAATGATTTCACCATTTAAAAAGTTAGGATGACCATCAGTAAAAATCCATTTTTCATCACCTTCGGGTGTCAGCGCTAATAGCTCGAGAGCATAAGGCTTGCCATTAATACACTCTTGCACAGCGGTTACAATAATAGGCTTATGCTCATCAGTAAATAGTTGTAACCCTTCGGGTAACACCGGGGTATAACCCTGTTTTTGTGTCACACCGGTAATCTTAAAGGTTTCGTCGGTCCAAGAAAGAACGCCCGTTGTTACGTCTAACTCCCAACCGCCTACTTTTGCTGCCGCACTCGTTTCATTTAAAATATTAAGAATTTTATCTGACTTTTCTTTTAAACCAACGGCTTCGGTGATATCAAAACGAATAGCAACGTAAGACTCAATTGTGCCATCTAGTGCCTTAACCGCCGAGATAATGCTATCTACATAATACAACTCGCCAGACTTTTTTCGATTGGTAATAACACCTGTCCATACTTCACCAGAGCTAATCGTTTGCCACAATTTGGTAAAGAACGCTTTATCATGTTGACCAGAATTGACAACTTTATGAGTATGCCCAATGAGCTCATTGGCAGCATAGCCACTTATCTGGCAAAATTTATCGTTAACTTCAGTGATAACGCCATGACTATCTGTGCGCGCAAAAATTACGTTATTTCTGATAACTTTTCTCAGCTGGTCAAAATGATTTTGAGACTGACGAAACTCAGTAACATCTCTCGCCACGGCATAAATTCTGCCATTTTCGGCATCAGGATAAGAGTTCCAACTAAAAATAATAGTATTGCCGGTACTATCTATATAACGATTTTCAAACTGGATGGTTTCTTGCCCTGACGACAATTTATGCAACTCTTTAAGCGTATATTCCATATCATCAGGATGAACAAATTCAATAAATTTTTTAGATAGCAAATGCTCTTTGGAAAAACCTAATATGTGAGTAAAAGCGTTATTTACATCTAAAAAGTTTCCTTCGAAATCAGCTATACAGAGCAGCTCATTAGATAAATTAAAAAAACGACCGTACATTAATCCTCAACTCTTTTAAAAAAGCTCAATATCATCAGTTAATTCAAAACCTTGAACAGGTTTTTCTATCTTGGTTTCCGACTGAACATTTTCCATTGTTTGTTTTAAATGCTCTAGCTCAGCCATAATATTAACCAGCTTCCCTTCTGCATTCATCAGTTGTTCGCTACCTTTTTCAATAAGTTGATTGAAGAATGATTCTTGCGCATCGGTCATTTCTAATGAATGAAAACTCGTTGCTATTTCAGCCATCATATTAGACATCACAGAATTCACTAACGCATTATGCTCATTCATACCGAGCTTTAAACCTTCTATATTCGAAGAAAGTTGAACAATAGCACTAGCCAATCCTTGTTTTGAATACAAATCGAGCACTTTGGCTTCAAGGCCTTCTATCATAACGGCCACGTAATCACGTATTTGACCCAGCTCATCTTCATCACTTGGTGGGTTCTTAATAATAAAAGAAACGTGCTGATCATTAATCATTAAGCGGTTTGAAAAAGGATAAATTCGCCCTTGTGACTCGAGCAAATCATAGACCTCTTTTTCAATAGGGCTTACTTCCGTACCATTAGCATTAAAAAATACGATTTCTGGCGACTTAAAACGAATCGAGCAATTTAGGTTAAAATTTGACATGGTGTCGAAAAATGCTTGTGATACTTCAGCTAAATCAGTACAAGCATTTAAATTTTTGAAAAAATTCATTACCTGACTGTACTGTGAAGCTTGCGCCATTGTCGTATAAACTAATTGCTGACTTTGCGACACTTCACCAACTAAACTTTCTTGTTTTAATTTACGTTTAACACTACTACGCACTTTAAATAACAATTCTTTTAGTTCAAAAGGCTTACAAATAAAATCTGCCGCGCCAGCTTCAAACGCCGATAATTTAATGTGATTATCACTTTCGCCAGAGACAAAAATAATATCAACGTTTTGCGCACAGCTATATTGTTCAAACAACGCTCGACAAAATTCAATGCCATTGATATCAGGCATATTTAAATCAAGAATAATCGTTTTCGGTTGATAAGTTTGGTATTGAGAAAGTGCTTCACGTGCTTCAGTAAAACATACCGTGTTGAAGTCATTACCCAATATTTCGTTATATAACTCTATATATAAAAGGTCATCTTCAACAATAAAAATAGTTTGCGGGGTACTCATGTAATACGTCCAAATAATACCTTAGGTGCTAATCACTGATGCTTTTTTTGCTTCAAGAGGGAACAAATACTTGTATCAAATTCGATCTATATTCCCGTTTCGAAAGACTACTATATTTGATCTAGATCATTATTTCTTCCTGTTATTATGTTTTTTGACCGCATTACTATTATTTAAAACGTTACTGTAACTTACCGTTCACCCTCTCTTAACATTTGCACTTCTGCCTTCTTTCAAAAGCTGCTTAAATTACTGACAAGCTATGTGACATCAAGTAACAAAAGTTGCACAATCATCCGATTAATAATAGCTAAGTTACCCAACTTTGGTTGGCAAAAATACATTTTAGAATCGTTGAAAAACTCTTGCTTATGTCTAAATGATTAAATCAATGGATTAAACGATTTCGACCAGCGTTTTTTCCGTCATACAATTTTTGATCTGCTTGTTGTAAGCATGTTTCAAAACGTTGTCCTTGATGAACACAAACACCTGCTGTCAAAGTGACGGTTACCTTTTCAGTACTCAATTCCATGATTGTTGCTCCGATAACTTGCTGAAATTGTTGTGCACGTTTTTGCAAGTTTTCTAGCGAAGAGCTAGGTTCATCTCTCAAAAGAATTAAGAATTCTTCACCTCCCCAACGAGCAATTAGATCATGCTCTTTGGCCTGACTTTGAAGTCGTTGTGAACACATGACTAACACTTCATCACCAAGTTGGTGGCCATATTGATCATTTATTTGTTTAAAGTGATCGATATCCGCGATCATCAATAACGCATTATCTTGCCATTGCGTCCAGTGTGGATCAGACAAACTACGAAATCCTCGCCGATTTAACAAGCCAGTTAATGCATCAAGGTTTGCGGCTTGTTGCAGCTTTTTATTCGCGCTTTCAAGTTCAACTGTGCGAGCTTTCACTCTTTCTTGTAACCACACATTGCGTTGTTTTAATCGTTTAGTTCTAACTGTAATGACAGCGAGAATACTTAACAAAATCAGCAAAACTGCCAGAGTTTTCGCCCACCACGTTAAATACCAAGGCGGTAATATTTCAAGTTCAAAGGTCGCTGGCAGTAATGCCTCTGAGCCTAACGCTTTGACTTCAAAATGATAACGTCCAGGCGGTACTCGAGTATAACTGGCTTTGGCTTCATCCTCCGCGGTTGTTAACCAATTTCTATCAAAAGGCAACAGCCGATAAGTAAAGCCTTCAAGCGGCTGATGATGAAATCCAGGTACTGCAAATTCTATGGTGATCAAGTCTTGATCATAATTTAATTGCAAGTGTCCTTGAAAAAGAGCTGGACTTTCTTTTGTTATTAGATTTTCCATGTTATTTTCAGTGAGTTGCCAAGGTTTATTAAATAACCGCACACCGCTAATAAGTGGTTTTGGCTGAGTTATTTTTATATGGCTTTTATCCAGCTGTTGACGATAAAGCCCACGATCTGTGGCGATAATGAGCTCGTTATCAACAACTGAGGCTTATGGTGAAAATCCAGCAAGCCACTTCTATAAAACGCTAAATTGGCGCACCACGCTTTTTACTTCACACAGCAATGCAAATTCAGCGTCAGAACTCTCAATAACTTAGCTCTCTCTCATAAATACCTTGCACTTAGCGCATATTGCTTTACTCTGAACCTTCATCTGTTTTGTCATTTATATCACCAGTAGGTAATTGGCTTAGTAGCCTTATTACTTTTTTGAGATATTTTATGACCTCTCCAATACGCATTCGTTATCAAACGATTGAGGTAGGTGAAAACGACATTCATCTATGCACCCTTCGTGATAATCAACAGTTTAGTGACCCGAAAGAATTAGCGCGTGATTTAGGGATTTGCTCTGCCTCTTGGCCTATTTTTGGTGTCATTTGGCCATCTAGTATTGTGCTTGCCAATCACATGGCTAACTACAATATTGACAACAAACGCATTCTTGAACTGGGTTGTGGCATGGCGCTTTCAAGCTTATTACTTAACGAACGCGATGCAGATATTACCGCAACCGACTATCATCCTGAAGTGGCAGGCTTTTTAAAGCGCAACGTTCAACTCAATAACAAAAAAGAAATCGCTTTTGAGCGAGTAGATTGGGCGAATGATAAAAGCGACCTAGGTAAATTTGATCTGATTATTGGTAGCGACTTACTTTATGAAGACCAGCATGTTTCACTGTTAGCTTACTTTATTCAAAATCATGCTAACCAAACATGCGATGTTATTCTGGTTGATCCTGGCCGAGGTAGAGCGAACAAACTGAGCACGAAAATGGAAGAATTTGGCTTTACTCATCATCATTGTAAACCGCTGCATACTGACTACTTAGAAGAGCAATTCAAAGGGCAAATTCTCAGATTTTCCCGTACGAGTTAATTAACATAGCGAAACTAACCTGTTGATTAGTTTGGCTAATTCCTCATCCAACGCTGAGCATCAATTAAGCAAAGAGGTTTTTCTATTCAACCGATGATTTTGAAAAAACCATTTAGAAGTATTAATTGTTTTCGTCTAATTTTGCTTCTAATTCTGCAATTTTCGCTTCAAGTTGACTAAGTTTTTCTCTCGTTTTCAATAATACTTGCGTTTGCACATCAAACTCTTCGCGAGAAACCACATCCAATTGAGACAATTTTCGCTGTAACACTGTTTTCGTTTTTTCTTCAAAATCATTAGCGATATTTTTTAGACTAGGCGGAATGGCATCGGTCACTTGTTTGGCAATATCTTCAATTTTCTTCGCATTGATCATTTTATCATCTCAATAATACAGTTATCGCTCTATTGTAATGCATTTAATTATTTTGCCAAAGGTTAAAACAAGGTAAGATCAGCGCCCTTAAATTATCAGCAATTTACTAACATGAAACTCAACCCCGGACAAAATGAAGCAGTTAAATATGTAAGCGGTCCTTGCTTAGTACTGGCAGGAGCAGGCAGCGGAAAAACTGGGGTTATTTGTCAAAAAATTGCGTACTTGATCCAAAAATGTGATTACAAGGCGCGCAATATTGCCGCAGTAACATTCACCAATAAAGCCGCTCGAGAAATGAAAGAGCGTGTCAGTAAAATGCTTGGCCGAGATCTCACCCGCGGTTTAACAGTCTCAACATTTCACTCTTTAGGTTTAGACATTGTCCGCCGAGAAATAAAAACACTAGGTTATAAACCCGGTTTTACTTTATTTGACGATCAAGACACGTTGGCGCTTTTAAAAGAATTAACCCAAGAAGAGCTTGATGGCGACAAAGATTTACTCAGTAAATTACAAAGCATGATTTCAAACTGGAAGAATGATCTCATGCTGCCTGATGCCGCAATCAATGCTGCAGGCGATGCCGACACAGCGCTTTATGCGGAGTTTTATAGTCGCTATCAAAAACATATGAAAGCGTATAACGCGCTCGATTTTGATGATTTAATTTTGATCCCAACTTTACTCTTAAAAAACTATGACGAAGTAAGAGAGCGCTGGCGCAATAAAATTCGCTACATGCTTGTCGACGAATACCAAGACACCAACACCAGCCAATATGAATTGGTTAAACTTATCACTGGTGAGCGAGGACGATTAACCGTTGTTGGTGATGATGATCAATCTATTTATTCGTGGCGCGGTGCTAAACCGCAAAACTTAGTGCTTTTAGGGCAAGATTTCCCGTCATTAAAACTGATCAAATTAGAGCAAAATTACCGTTCAAGTGGTCGAATTTTAAAATGCGCGAATATTCTGATTGCTAATAATCCTCATGTTTACGACAAAGCGCTTTTTAGTGAATTAGATTACGGTGTTGAGTTGCGAGTTGTGCAAGCCAAAAATGAAGAGCATGAAGTAGAACGCGTAGTTGGCGAACTCATTGGTCATCGCTTTTTAAACCGCAGTCATTATAAAGATTATGCCATTTTATACCGTGGCAACCACCAATCACGCTTATTAGAAAAAGC
>DAINNQ010000024.1:0-15540 GCA_036735825.1 Alteromonadaceae bacterium
TTTCTAGGGTTAACTACGCGATACTGAATTTGCATTTCAACACGAACAACGTTTTCATCTTGCGTAAGCATAAAACCTGCTGCTGGCAAATCACGTGTTGTTTGGATATCAACAGGAATAATACGGTCGATAAATGTCCATTTCCAACGAAGACCCGGTTCAACAGTTCCAGCATATTGCCCAAAACGTAAAACGATGCCTTGTTCTGCTTCTTTTATCGTATAAAAACCGCTAAAAGCGTAAACTAATACAGCAACAACTAAAGCTAAGCCTATGCCAACTGAAGAAAAGCTTTGACCGCTATTTCCACCGGATGATTTTCCGCCAAAGATGCCACCGACTTTGTTGCTTAAATCTTTTAATAAATCATCTAAATCTGGTGGTCCTTGATTTTTCCCACCTTTATTTTTCCAGGGATCTTTATCGTCTTTCCCCGGTTCATTCCAAGCCATGATGCTCTCCGCTATTCAAACTAAAATTGGAAATTGACATATTAAGTCATGATTAAGCTTAATATATCAGTCTGTTAACTTTCGATAAAGCTTTCAATTGTTGCTTCATCGTCTTTTATTAATTGATTCCACTCTCTAATGGGGAGTTTTACCGTTATTAAACAATTACCTTGTTCATCATAATGCTCATCAGAAATACAATTTAACTGATATAAAGCACCGCGAAACTTGCCATAATTCGGAGGTATTTTTAAACTATGTTTAATAATTTGCTTACCTAAGCGTTCTGCTAAAGCAATAAATAATAAATCAATACCTATTCCTTTTTGAGCTGATAACCACACTCGAATAGGTGTTCCACTTTCGTCTCGATCTATTCTCGGCTCAATATCCTCAAGTTTATCTATTTTATTGCAGATTAATAATTGAGGAACTTCATGTGCGTCAATTTCTTTAAGCACATCTTGCACTTGATCGATATTTTCACTTCGCCTGTCATCTGCAATATCAATGACATGCAGTAATATTTCAGCTTCTCTTGTTTCAGTTAATGTGGCTTTAAATGCGGCAACTAAGTCATGAGGTAAATGACGAATAAAACCTACGGTATCAGCTAATATCACTCGTCCTACATCGTCAACTTCAATTTTTCGTAACGTTGGATCTAAAGTTGCGAATAATTGATCGGCGGCATAGACATCAGCATTAGTGATCCGATTAAACAGAGTCGATTTTCCCGCATTGGTATAACCAACAAGAGACACGGTTGGAATTTCTGCTCGATTTCTCGCACGGCGACCTTGTTGACGTTGTTTCTCAACTTTTTCTAATCGCTTGCGGATATTGATCATCCGTTCTCGTAATAATCGTCTATCTGTTTCAAGTTGAGTTTCACCCGGACCACGTAATCCAATCCCGCCTTTTTGGCGCTCTAAGTGAGTCCAACCACGGATCAAGCGTGTACTTATATGGCGTAGTTGCGCCAATTCAACTTGCAATTTACCTTCGTGAGTTCGTGCTCGTTGGGCAAAAATATCCAAAATCAACGTGGTGCGATCGACCACACGGCATTGACATAATGCTTCTATATTTTTCTCTTGTGAAGGTGACAGGCTATGATTAAACAAAATGATATTAGCGTCATACAATTTAACCGCATCCGCTATTTCTTCAGCCTTTCCGCTACCAACAAAAAACTTAGTATGAGGAGTGTTACGTTTTCCTGTAACTACTGTGAGCGCATCAATGCCCGCAGAGTCCACAAGCATTTCAAATTCTTGTAGGTCTTCACGAGCATTTTCATCTGGAAAATCGATATGAACAAGTATCGCCTGCTCACCTGCTTGATAACGATCAAACAAATGAGCGACACCTAACAATACAAGTTAAGCTCATTAATCTTGAGAGTCCATAGATTGGTTAAAACCAGCTTGGTTTGGTTGAGGAGCCGTATTTACAGCTCGTGCTGGTACAACGGTAGAAATGGCATGTTTATAAACCATTTGACTAACGGTATTTTTTAATAAAATAACGAATTGATCAAACGACTCTACTTGTCCTTGTAGTTTAATGCCATTTACTAAATATATTGCGACTGGAATGCGATCACGACGTAAAGCATTCAAAAATGGGTCTTGTAAAGATTGCCCCTTTGCCATTATTTGGCCCCTTTTGTTATTGTTGTGAAAACTAAGCGTTCAAAATGAACGAATGCTTAATGGTGCTTTTTAAAACTCTAAGCAAACAAACTTGCTGTTTACTATCTAATAAAAGTAATTATACATCAATGTTTAAAGTTTGCTTACTGCCGATAAAATTTGTTGCAAATTATTTTTGTTTTCCATATCTAGCCATTGTAATTCAGGCCAATTTCTTAACCAAGTCAACTGTCTTTTTGCTAATTGTCTGGTCGCACAGATACCTTTAAAAACCATATCATCATGCGTAAATTCATCGTGCAAATATTGCCACATTTGTCGATACCCTACGCAACGTATGGCAGGTAAATTTTCGTGTAAATCTTGACGTGCTATTAGTTTAACGACTTCACTCTCAAAATCTTGAGCAATCATTTGTTCAAAACGCAACGCTATTCGTGCATGTAAATCAGCTCGTTCTTTTGGCGCAATGGCAAATTGTAATACATCACCAGAAACACTATCACCTTTTACTTCAGTTAATTGTGACAAATTGTTGCCTGTTATTCGAAAAACTTCTAATGCCCGTGTAATACGTTGGGGGTCATTAACATGAATACGCTGTGCTGCTTGCGGATCAACTTCCGATAATTGTTGATGTAGCCAAGCCCACCCTTTTGTTTGAGCTTGCTGTTCGATTTCAGCACGAATTTCAGCATTCGCTTGCGGTAAGGGCGAAATGCCTTCAATCAAACTTTTAAAATACATCATAGTGCCGCCAACCAATAAGGGTATACGGCCTTTAGCACGAATATCGGCAATTTCTTTTAATGCGTCTTGACAAAATTCAGCCGCTGAATAACTTTCACTGGCATCACGAATATCAATTAAACGATGCGGATATTTCGCTAATTCTTCTGCCGTCGGTTTTGCCGTGCCTATATTCATATCACGATAAATCAATGCTGAATCAACACTAATAATATCGCATGGCAAGGCATCAGAGAGCTCAAAAGCAAGCGCTGTTTTGCCTGAAGCGGTTGGCCCCATTAGGCAAATCACTGGAGGCTGCTGTGATGATTGTTCTGATTGCGACATTAAAAACGACATAAATATTAATTCAACTCTGCTTTCGCTGATGTAAGGTCAATTGTAGTTGAATTCAAGGACAGCACTTGATTTATTGTTGTTGGATAAAGCTGCAAAAGTAAATTGCACAAACCTTTTATGCTATTTTCATCATACCCCTGATGCTCAGCTTGTTGCTGTACTAACACTTTTGCCATCGCAGTTTGCCAAAACTTCTCATCAAGTGTTGGCTTTTCTAAAACGTTTTGCTGTTTAGATAACGCTTCAAGCAATTGCGTAAAGCTTTGATTAACATCTCTATTTCTTAATATCGCAGGAAACTGCCTAATTTGTACTGAAGACTTATCTAACGCCTGTATAACAATACCCAGTTTTTCAAAGCTTGCTTTATGTTGTTCTACAAAATTTAAGTCACTTGCATTAATGGTTAATTTAATCGGTAATAATAACGGCTGGCTAATTAAACCTTTTTGCCATTGCAATTCGATATTTTTAAGCTGTAAGTATTCTTCTAACTTTTTCAGTGATAATAATCGAGGAACATGTTCATCAATATATAGCGCGTAGGCTGGTTCAACAAATTGCAGCGATTTTGCTGAAAATTGCTCATCAATAGTCTGAAATGCTTGTTTTGGTGTTAAACCATGATGAGATTCATCGAGCGCATTACTGTTAATGTTGTTATTGTGAGGAGTCATCAATTGCTGATACGCATGACTTGTCTGTTGCGAAGTCGAAGGCGTTGAAAATGACCTCATTCCATGCTGATGTCCAAAACCCGACGTGTGACCTTGAACAGACCTATTGTTAGTATTCTCTCTTTTTAACGGCGTGATATATTCTTGCGCTTGTTCATAAACATGTTGATGGGTCGAATTGCTATTAACCGTTTGGTAATCAACTGCATGAGCCTCATTTTGCGAAAGCACATCTGCAACATTGGTTTGATTTTCTGTTAATGCTTGGTGACATACAGTATAAATAAAATCATGAACATAGCGCCCTTGATGAAAGCGTACTTCATGCTTTGCTGGGTGAACATTCACGTCAACATCTCTGACATTTAACGTTAAAAATAAGACAAATGCTGGATAATTATCAGCAGGCAATAACTCTTGATATGACTGTCTAATGGCATGATTGATCAACTTATCTCTCATCATGCGCCCATTTACGTAGCTATAACATAAATCGTTTTGGCTACGACTAAAATCAGGGCTTGCTATCCAGCCTGATAACTGAAGACCTTCATGTTGGCAGTCAACCATTAATGCATGATCAATAAAGCTTTGCCCACACACTTGAGCAACGCGTCTAGCTCTTTGCGCATCGGTTGATGCCACGCGATATTGACGGACAATTTTATGGTTATGAGTCAGCACAAACGCGACATCAAAGCGCGCTAAAGCAATACGTTTGATCACTTCTTCAATGTGACTAAATTCTGTTTTATCCGTTCTTAAAAATTTTCGTCGAGCTGGGGTATTAAAAAATAAATCGACAACATCGATTGTTGTGCCTGTTGGATGCGCGGCAGGTTGAACAACAACATCCATATCTCTGCCTTGGGCACATGCTTGCCATGCGCTTTCTTGCTCATGTGTTTTCGACGTTAATGTTAAGCGAGCAACAGAACTGATACTAGCAAGCGCTTCGCCACGAAAACCGAGTGAACAAATGCCTTCAAGATCAGCTAAGTTTTTAATTTTACTGGTGGCATGTCGACTTAACGCTAATGTCAGCTCATCTTTAACAATGCCACAACCGTTATCACTGATACGGATACGCTTAGCGCCACCTTTTTCAATATCTATTTTTATTGATGTTGCGCCAGCATCTAAGCTGTTTTCTACCAGCTCTTTAACAACCGATGCCGGCCGTTCAACAACTTCACCTGCCGCAATTTGATTGGCAAGACGAGCTGGAAGAATTTCTATAGTCATAATGTATTAGCGTTTCATTTAGTCGGCGCGAGGAATTTTTAATGTTTGTCCGATTTGTACAACATTCGATTTAAGGTTATTCGCTGATTTTAATTGCCCAACAGAAACATTGTAACGCTGAGCAACAACAGAGAGAGACTCACCCCTAGAGATTTTATGTTCACGATGAGAGATTGAAGCATAATAAGTACCGTCAGGAGCATTGCTGGCAAAATATTTGTCAATTGACTTAAAAATAGCTTGCGCTAATTTTTGCTGATGTGAACCCGTATTGAGCTTTCTTTCTTCATCAGGATTTGAAATAAAACCCGTTTCAATTAACACACTGGGAATATCTGACGAGGTTAATACGGCTAAACTTAATCCTTCGGGTTTCTTTTTATGTAACTTGGTCACTTTACCGAGTTCATGTAATACATATTCGGCAAAGCTATAACTGCTTGCCATAGTGTATTCTTTTTTCATATCAGCGAGCGTTAACGCCAAATTATGATCTTTGGTTTTTTTAATGGTTTCACCCGCACCGCCGAGCAATTCAGACTCTTCTTGGCGATTAGCAATCCAACGGGTAAATTCAGAATTTGCTCGTCTACTTGATTGCACTAAAACCGAGGCGCCATGAGGTTTTGATGATGTAAAAGCGTCAGCATGTATTGATACCAGCAAATCCGCTTTGCTGTTACGCGCAAGTACCGTTTTCTGATTATGGTTAACATAATAATCACCCGTTCTAATCATGACAGCTGAAAGCCCTTGTTGACGATTTATGATTGCGGCGAGTTTTTTGGCAATATTGAGAGTGACATGTTTTTCATAGCTTCCACGGGCGCCGATAGAGCCGGGATCTTCACCGCCATGACCAGCAACAATGGCAATAACAATGTCTCGCTTTTCTTGTTCAACAGGGTTTATTTGCTGCACAACTCGTGATTGATCAAATAAATCAACCACCAATCGGTCTCCGTATTGACCTGTTGGAGGTAACGCAAATACTTCCAGTTTAAAGTCTTCATTTAATTCTAAAACCAGTCGCGTGCCGTTTTTATTTTTTGGGGTTGATGTGCGAATTTTTTTAATACGTTTATCGTTGTTTAAGACGTTTTTCAGCGCGGCAATATTTTGCGTGCTATTAAAGTCAATAACTAAACGTTGCGGATTCTTTAGAGTGAAATAGCTATAGTCAGGAGTCGTTTTTAAATCAAACACTACTCGGGTGTTTTCTGGTGCAGGCCACACCCGCACACTATCAATACTATTTTGTGCAACAGTTTCATGTGAATAAAACAGAATGAACATGCTGACTATAATCGTTCCTATAGCAGCCCAACGTTGCAACATTTTTTCTACCTCTTTATTTGTGCTTAATCTAATACTGCCAAAAGCGAGCGGCCTTTGGAAGAGTGAGCAACGAATTCTATCTCTCTTTGATCATCGTTATATTGTAAATAAATGCTAATGTCAGCTTCAGGTAAGACACCTGTTCCTCGTTCTGGCCATTCGATAAAACAACAACTTTGCTGATTAAAATAATCACGAATGCCCATGAACTCTAACTCTTCTGGGTCTGATAAGCGATACAAATCAAAATGATAGACTTGCCAATCGCCTAAATCATAAGGCTCAACCAGTGTATATGTTGGGCTTTTTACATTGCCAACATGCCCCATACCAACTACAAAGCCGCGCGTTAAGGTGGTTTTTCCTGCGCCTAAATCACCGTGTAAATAGACTACAATACCTTCATTTAGTTCATGCTTAACAACGGATGCTATTTTTTCTCCCATAGCTACAGTCGCTTGTTCATCTTTTAAGTGAAAAGAACACATTGATTTTTAATTCCTGAATAACTTATTTCTGGTTAACTAATTGCTGAATGATTGGCAGTAAATCACTCGCCAGCATACCTATTTTACCGTATTTTTGAGCAATGATATTTGCCGCTTGACCGTGTAAATATACCGCCCATCGCACGGCGTCGAGTGGATTATCCAACTGCATTAATAATGCCGCGATTATACCTGATAAAACATCCCCCATGCCACCAGAAGCCATACCAGAATTGCCTGATGTATTTATCCAAACATTGTCCCCGTCTGAAATTAGGCTACCCGCACCTTTAAGCACACAAATTCCGCCGTATTTTTTGGCAATGGCTTGCACGGCAGAAAAACGATCTTTTTCGATTTCATCCACTGAGCACGCTAACAAGGCTGCCGCTTCACCTGGATGCGGGGTAAGTACCCAATTGTCATGATGATAAAAATTGCTCGCTAAAAAATGTAATGCATCTGCGTCGATCACTTTTGGCTTATCTGATAAGACAATCTGTTTAAATAAGCATTCGCCCCAAGCCGTTCGCCCTAAACCTGGACCACACAACAGCACTTTTGCTTTTTGAAAATGAAGGTTGTCACTGATTTTATCTGCAAGACTTGTTGATAACATGCATTCTGGGCGACCATTAAGCACCATAGAATAATTATCACGATGACAATACACAGCCACTAAAGACGCACCGGTTCTTAATGCGGCTTCACTGGCTAAGCGAATTGCGCCCGGATAACCTTGCCCTCCGCCAACAGCGAGCAATAAACCGATATTTCCTTTATGACTGCTCGCGGCTCGATTGAGATTAATGACGGCTTGAGTTGTCGCTTTGGTATTGGCTTTAGCCTCAAAGGCAGAATTATTGTTGCTAACGTGGTTTAGCTGCTGATGTTCATCACCTATTTGCACCATCACATTGGTCGCAATGTCTTGTTGAAATGACTCCCCTAACGATAAATCTGCAAGATAAATGTCACCAACATGATTCGCCGCTTGTCCGGTTAATAATCCCTGTTTCAAAACAATAAAGGTCACCGTTTGCTTGGCGACAATCGCACAGGTTTCGACAACGCCTGTTGTAGCATCAAGCCCAGAAGGTACATCCACACTGACAACAGGCAATACACTGTGATTGATCGCCGAGATAATAGGTTGATATTGACTTGTTAACGGACCTTTAAAACCGATGCCAAACAGCGCATCCACTATCAACTCATAGCCATTTTCAGCAATAAAATGCGGTTCAAGCGGCATTTCACTTTGATAAATAATCGTAATACGTTTTTCAATCAAATACTCAAAAGCACGTTTTGCATCACCTTTTAATTGTTCGGCTTCTGCGCACAAATAAACCGTCACATGTAAGCCAAACTCATCGGCTAAGCGTGCAATAACAAAACCATCACCGCCATTATTGCCTTTTCCACAAACCACTAGCAGATTAGCTACCTGTTTGAATTGATGCTGCAAATGGCTAAAAAATGCAAGACCCGCACTTTCCATTAGCTGATACATGGGAATATTTTGTTGATGGGCAATTTTTGCTTCATTCTCTAGCACTTGTGTCGCGCTATAGACTCTTTGTGATAAACTTTGCGACAACTTTTGAACTGGCATATGAACAATCACCTTAAATGACAACATCTCCTATCAACTATCAAGAATTAGCAGAAAAAATCAAGTCTTGGGGTCAAGAATTGGGTTTTTCACAAGTTGGTTTTAGTGATGTCGATTTAACAAACCATGAGCCAGCGTTAAAACAATGGCTAGACAATAATTATCATGGTGACATGGATTACATGGAACGTCATGGCTTAATGCGTGCTCGTGCTGATGAATTAGTGCCGAACACCGTGCGTGTGATCAGTGCGCGCATGGATTATTTACCGAGCAATGCGCAGTTTGCACAAATATTGAAAAATAAACATAAGGCCTATGTCAGCCGTTATGCCCTTGGGCGTGATTATCACAAGTTAATGCGCAAACGCTTAAAACAATTGGGCGAGAAAATTCAGCAATATTGTCAGCAATTTAATTTTCGCCCTTTCGTTGATTCTGCACCAATTTTAGAACGTCCTCTGGCGGAAAAAGCAGGTTTAGGTTGGGTGGGAAAACATTCTTTGCTCATCAATAAAGAAGGCGGGTCTTGGTTTTTTTTGGGTGAACTGTTAGTCGATATTCCTTTGCCCATCAGCCAAAAAAGTGTGAATGAATGCGGCAGTTGTGTCGCTTGTCTTAAAATTTGCCCAACGCAAGCCATTGTTGAGCCATACGTAGTTGACGCGCGTCGTTGCATCTCTTATTTAACCATTGAGCTGCGAGAGGCGATCCCTGAAGAGTTTCGCCCTTTGATTGGCAATAGAATTTATGGCTGTGATGATTGCCAGCTCATTTGTCCATGGAATCAATATGGTCAGCTAACCAGTGAAGATGATTTTCAGCCTCGACAAGCGTTAGACAATATTGATTTACTGACCGTATTTTCTTGGGATGAAAAGACTTTTCTGGCGAAAACAGAAGGCTCTCCTATTCGTCGAATTGGTTTTGACTGCTGGCAACGCAATATCGCTGTTGCCTTAGGTAATGCCAATTATTGTGAAGATATTATTGATGCGCTTACACATCGATTATCAACCGCTTCAACAATGGTTAGCGAGCATATTTATTGGGCGCTTGAGCAGCAAAGCCAGCGAAAAGAAAAGTTAACTCAGCAAGTACCAATTATTGAAATAAATGAACGCTTGTCGGGTCGTTTAATTCGTTCGGTCGAAAAAGGCTTACCCAGAGACGCATAACCTTCGAGGCTCGCCTAGTAATTTATTGAATTATTCTACTTGCCTAAAAAAGCTTAACCACTTGCTTTTTACCTGCTCAACCATTTCAGCCGTTTTGCCATCGAGTTTGGTTTGATCGAATAAGGTTAATGCCGTATCCGCATATTCCAAATATTTATCATCTAATTCATCACCTTGTTTTAAGGTAATTAATATTTTCAATAAGCTGATCGAAAACTTAACGCTGCTTGGCGCCAATTGAATGGCTTGAAGAACGGCTTCAAGCGCAGGTTGTAAACGTTTTTTCTGAAAATGTTCAACAGCCATGTCATGCAGCTGTTTAGGAGTGAAATGGATATCACTACGCTCTTTTGTTTCTTGTTGCACATAACGGTTGACCACTTGGCTGGTAAGCGAATCACCAGAGATTTGATTTTTTATCGATTCGAGCAACAGCATGGCTTCTTCGCGCATACCGAGCTCATGATACACTTTCACTTTATCTAAGTTATCTTCAATCAGTGCGGTCGGACGAATAGAAACTTGATTATCAACTAAGCGTTGAGCTTTTTCAGATTCATTACGGGCATTTAACACACGAGCTCTAGCAACTACGATTTGTTCTTTAAATAAATGCGCGTCTTCATAGTCTTTTTCTAACTGTTGGATGTATCGATCGGTTTGCTTTAATAAATTTTCTGCACTGCCATCCGTGATGGTACAAGCTAAATCGATACCAGCGCGTATGACATTAAGCATTAATTCTGGCGAGTCATGAATGGAGTTTTTCGCATTTTGCGCAATGCTTTTTGTCGCTTGATATTGGCCAAGATGGTCATGGTTTAATCGCGCTAAATCCCACGATTTTTTATTGCGATCAATATTGCGTGGTGACAGTGCCGTTGCTTTTTTAATTTCTTCATACGCTAAATCATATTTTTCATGTTCGATATGATATTGAGCGAGTAAATCATGAGTGGCAAATCGGGTTTCTGGTTTTTCAATTAACTTAGTGAGTAAGTCATTAATTTCATCAATTCGTCCTTGTTTTAACAGCGATTTCACATAACCTAAATACACCCAAGCGTACTTATACTTTTCTAATAAATCTTTAAAAAACACCTCAGCTTCTTTTAACTCAATTAGGCTGAGCAAGGCTTCGCCTTTCATTCGAAGAATATTGGCATGAAAAGGGGCAAGATTTTTATTTAATAGATGCCGATCAGCGAAATAAATAACTTTGGAAAATTCCTTTTTATCAATGGCTTGATAAATATTAAACAACTTGTTCTTTATATTTAACGTATGCAGCAACCGCTCTTTAACTTTTTTAACTTGTAACGGTTTAACCCAAAAATCATCAGGTTGTAATTCAATAATGGAGTTAACTAAAGATTCATCAGTTTGCGTGCTGAGAAAAATAAGCACGGTAGATTTAGTGACATAACCTTTGAATTTCATCTCTTCGAGTAAATGAAAGCCGTCTTTATCACTATTGACGTTAAACGAACAAATAATCACGTGAAACTTCATTTCACTGCACAGTTTTAGGCCAAAATACGCATTTTGTGCACAACGCACTTCGCGAATATCCATATCGTACAAAGCACTTTTTAATGTATCGTGAACCAAGATATTATCATCAACAACTAATACCTTGAGATCTCGAAATTCACCAAAAAAATTTGTCTTTTCAGCTTCCATCAACACCTATCCGTTTGCTTTATCAAAAGTTATACCTTAGCGCGGCTGATTTCTTTTCGCACATAAATCCAAAATAGCTATTTTTTCTTGATCCGTAAAGCGTTGCCAGCCAACTATTTCATCTAAATGACGAAAACAACCTAAACAGATATCTTTTTCATTCAAACAACAATTACGCACACAAGGGCTTGAATTTTTATTCGCAGGTAATTCCGATTCGGTTTTTTTCATTAGATTGCTTTGGCAAATTTAATTAACTGACTGTTACTGTGTGCTATTTGTTTTATTAAGCTATTAGCATTGGCTGGTGATTTCTTCTTTAACAAGGCCGATAATTGCTGTGACAACTGAGTTAATTCATCCGCAGCAAGTATTAAACTCGTTTTAAGTAGCACCTCATTATTTATTTTAGCTTGCTTGAAGTCTTTATTAATTAGCGAGGTTTCAATATTGGCAATCGCTTGATTAATATCAGCTAAATAATCATCTAACATAAAAACAGCAAGTTCTGGAGAGCCTTGATTCGCTGCAAATTTTTCTAAATCAAACGCTTGAGGTAGACCATCAAATGATGGCGCAACCTTGCTCAAACTTTCGACGTGAATTTCGCTCTCTTGATTCACTTGCTCTGCTACTAGCGGCTGAGTCGGTACTATTTTCGCTTTTGAAGCTGGCGCTTTTTTCTCACTAGTAAGCAAATGTTTTTCTTTGAGCCAAGGGGTAAATAATTTAACAAGCGCCTGAATATCAATCAGTTTTGGTAGCGTAGCTAACTGCCAATTTTGTGCATGTTTGGGGCGCTTTTCTTGATAGTTAGTTAATAAACTTTGATCAAATGTAAACACGCCTCTACTGACATTTTTACCTACCTGCATGTTAATAAACGGCGCAACGTCTAACTCTGTGATCAGCACTAAATAGCGACCGCTTTGCCAATGTTTCAACATCACTTGTGATTGACAAACAAAGTGAGCTTGTAAACCTAACCAATATAATAATCGCGCTAATTGAGCATGTTGTTCAGGATGATGAACAGCAATTAACACTTCCACTTGTGTTTGTTCAAAGTGATAATGGGCAAATATTTCTTTGCTAATCAACATATTGGTGTGTTGTTCACTTTGAATAAAAGTAGAGAGTTGCTGAGCAAAGTTTTTGTTTTCAATAAAGCTATCGCTATGGGCAAAAAATCCTTCACGATGTAAGCGCGGATTAAAGTGCGACTGTAAAACCATTAATTTCGGTTGTAGCGGTTTGGGAATATGGTGCAAATGTTGGGTTAATTCGTAATAGCTTGCTTTATAACACTCTGGAGAGAGTAAGATCGCCGCCAAATGACGCTTTGTTAAATGATGAACATTGAGCATTTCCAGTAAATGTTCAGTTTTTTCTATCGTTTCAACTTGGCCATTAATGGCGCTAATAGTTTCGGATAACTGTGCTGATAAATTTGATTTATCACTGAAAATTACAATATTGGCGTCTTTGAGATCAATATTATTTTGCTCTACCACTTGTTCCGCTTCAGCCAAAGCAATGGGCATATCGAGTGTGAGTTCAAAGCCATTTTGCAATTCTTTTACTTGTAAATTAGTTCCATGCATAGCTTGAATTAACGCGTGCATATAACGTAATAAGTTAAATGAATGAGGGTGGTCAACCTCATCCGTATAATTCACTAACGCTTGAATATTTTCAGGTATGGTGTTTTTTATTTGGCTGGAGTGCACCTCAAAAGAAAATCGGATGATTTGCTGTCCCGCATTTTTATCGATGACTTTCGTGGCAAAAATTAAGTTCGATTTAAACAATTCCTGCAAGCACATTTTTGCTAATCCCATGAGTGTGCGATGGAGTAATCGGATATTTACTCGTCCATGAGTAAGTTGTTGCTTATCAAAGCGAACGATCACTTTATTACGTTGAGTGTAGGCTTCATGTAAAATGTTATGGCTTAAAGCGGCAAGCTCATCATTTAATAATACATCAGCCATGGCGTTAACTTTGGCTTTTGTTCTAAGTGTGGTATTTATTTGTAGTTGTCGACACCAATCAAATATACGACTTAACTGACGATATACCTGCGTTGAAGTCACGCCAGAGCCAATGGACGCACTTTGACTTTGTAGCATTGTACGGATCAACATTTTACTTAAATGTTCGGCATTGGCAGCCAATGATGATTGATGAGCTTGGTTTTGCTGAGCGAGTTTTTCTTCTAACGCATCGAGCTTTTCACTCAAATGTTGCTCAGTTGCATGATTAACAACCATTCCTTGCCACAACGCATTGTCATGCCAAACGGTAATTAGTAGGTGTTGCTGAGATAATGTTGTCACTTCACACTGCTGAGCCTGCTGGTGATCTTTGGCTTTTCTTGCGGCATTGATGATCAAGCGAGCTTGTTCATGAGTAAAACCATGACGCCAATGTTGATTTGTTTTATCGTCATTGAATATTAATTGCTGGGCGAAGGTATTTTGATCCGACTGCTCGCTGACTTGGCGATTATCAGCGCTTTTTTCACTGGTAAAAGTAGCGATATTTGCATGTTGGAACAACATTTGATGTAGCGTTGAAACTTCATGACGAAGGGCTTGATAATCTGCTTCGCTGTGTTCCGGTTTTACAATATCGCTCAATCGTTTAGCCATTTCAGCCTGTTCAAACGAATCAACACTACTTTCAATAGCCTGTCCTGATATGGTGTTATTCACTAAAAGAAGATTGTCATGATCGTGTTGTTTGATTTTTTCTCGAAGACGAATTAACACCATAATAAAGCTGAGCATTAATAAACCGAGAAGTACATAAGCGGCGATTTTAAATTGTTCAATTTGAATAGTGACGTTGTTAGGGATGTTATCTGTAATAAAATCAGGAATATATTGTATTTCTACCGTGGGTAAGCTTAACGCTTCAGCTCGCTGCATTAATTGTAATTTAACGCCATTTAATACTTGAAAATATTCTTGAGCAACACGAATATGACCACGCCATTTAGCCATAGCACTTTGTTTCGTCAATAAAAGATGTTCCAGTTCCGCTAATAAAGTTAAGAGTTTTTTATCTGCTTCATTTGCATTGTCAACATCATCAATACGCTCTTGCCACAAAGCTAAAGCCGTGGATAAATTAGCCGTTAATAAATCAAATTCAATTAGCGGGTAAGTAAGCTGAACACGATTAAATAAGTGATAGACATCATTAATCGCATTATACGTTTGCTTGGTTAATTCTTGCGACTGAGTAATAGTTGCAAGTGCTTTAGCTCGCGATGCCGTAACTTTATCTGCTACCTTATCTTCAGCAATTTGTTGATAGAGCTTTGCTTGTTTTTCTTGCTCATCGGTAAGTTTTAAGGCAAGTGCGTCTAGCACAAGCTGCAGTTGTATTTTTCCGCTTTGTAATAATAATTTATTACGGTGTTCATTTTCTGATAAACGCTGGATCTCTTCGGTATGATTGTTTTGCTCAAAAATAATTCTCTCAAGCTCGCGCCTATTATTAGTTGCAAAAGACTTTATTTGCTCAAGTTGCTCGATAAGTAAATGGTGATTTTCTAAGAGTTCATTTAATTCTGTGCTTTTTGTTATTTTTTCAATTAATTGTGAGCTTTTATTAAGTAAAACTTGCTGATGATAAACGCGTTCGATAAGCGGAAAATGTTGTTCTTGCCATTGTGTTAGTTGTTGCTCACGATATTCCAGTAAATAGATAACGACCAAGATGGAAAGAGTGAAAAGAGTAATCAGAGCAACAAATCGAGAAGTGAGCTGTTGATAAAAAGGAGATGAAGAATCCATACTTACGAAAACTGCCTAAAAATATTGCCGACTAAAATTCTCATCACAGCTTTTTAGTACGGTTAAAAATAATGTAAACAGTTTAGGGATTTATCAACAATAATCAACGTGATTTATTATTAACTGCGTTTTTTAACCCACGCCCAATCCATTTGACACACTATCGGTTGCTCTCCCGATTCATCCGTTATTGTCACTTCAATCAGCATATCGCCTTTATCGTCATCAAGAATTTGCTGGCGTTGCTCAGCAGAAATGGTTGCCACTGCAGTTAACGCGCCCTTCATGCGTCGTTGATATTCAATATG
>DAINNQ010000025.1:0-15465 GCA_036735825.1 Alteromonadaceae bacterium
ATAAATAACTCCAACAAGCAACAATAGGTAATAACATGATCCACGGCAAATAACGATAGGCAAAGTTCACCACTGCTGGAATATCAGAAATTAAACCAACAAAAAACTCTCCTGCAACGATAAACAAGCCGCAATAAAAAACGGCCAAAATAGCGGTCCAAAATAAACTGACACGAAAAATTTGTTGCAGCAAGGTGATGTTTTTCTCACCTTTAGCTTTACCTACCATGACTTCTGCCGCATTCGCGATACCATCTAACCCGAAAGAAATAAACAGTAAAAAGTTCATTAAAATTGCATTTGCTGCGACGACATGATCGCCTAATCTTGCCCCTTGAAAAGTGATGAAAGTAAAGCAAATCTGTAAGCAGAATGTTCGAATTAAAATATCTCGATTGAGTTTAAAATAATGCGCCAAGGCACTTTTTTCTAATAGATTCTCAGTAAGTGTTTTTAGCAGCGCAGTGACTTTACCTTGAAAGTGTTTGGAGACAACAAATAACCCAATCAATAACCCTGAATATTCTGCCACTAGTGTTGCCGTTGCAATTCCAACCACTTGCCAATCTAAATAGACAACAAAAATGATATCTAGCACTAAATTTATGACATTGGTTAAAATCAATATCCACATGACAGATTTAGTTAAATGACTTCCCAATAACCACCCTAAAAGCACTAAGTTTGCTAAAGATGCCGGTAAGCCCCAAACTCTTATGCTGCTATATTGCTGAGCATAAAATTGCACTTCTTCTGAACCACCTGACAAATGCAGGGCAAGTTGTATGTAAGGCGTTTGTAAAGCAATAACGAGAATACCGATTAACAACGCGACTAATAAGCCTCGAGTTAACACTAAAAAGCGTTGCTGATCACTTTTCTGCCCATATGCTTGTGCAGACAGCCCTGTGGTACTCATGCGTAAAAAGCCACACAGCCAAACAACAAGCGTGATAATAGTCGCCCCCACCGTGCTACCACCTAAAAAGTAGGCGTGCTCTAAATGCCCGATGACCGCTGTATCAACTAAACCAAGTAATGGCACTGTGATATTCGATAAAATCATCGGTGCTGATAAAAGCAATAATTGCTTATGGAGGGATTTATTCAAAAAACCAAACCTTTATGATGTTTTAGTTATATAATGATCGCTTTCTGCAATACTGATTCATTAGACAATATCTTGGAGAACTGATGAAAAGTTACCTGTTTTTTCTCATTCAAATTATCATTTTTTCGATATCTTTTTCTACTCGTGCTGCAGTAATTTTGCAATACCATCACGTCAGTGAAGATACCCCAAGTAGCACCAGTATCTCACCTTTGCAATTCGAAGCACACATGCAATATTTAGCTGATAATAACTATCGTGTTGTGCCGCTTTCTGACATTATGAATAGCGTTAAAAAACAGCAACCTATCCCCAAAAAAACTATCGCGATTACTTTTGATGACGCTTATCTGAATATTCTTACTCAAGCGAAACCTATATTAGATAAATTTGATTTTCCTTTTACCATTTTTATTAATCCTGCCATTGTTTCTAGAGGTTTAGACGATTATTTATCGTGGCAACAATTGAAGCAAATGTCTGATGATGGCGTTATTATTGCCAACCATGGTTATGAGCATGACTCATTAGCTCGAATACCAGAAGATATGAATAAAGATCAATGGCTAACAAAACATACTGAATTATTACTACTCGCTGAAAAAATTATTGAAGAAAAAACAGGCCAAAGCTGGCGATATTTTTCCTACCCTTACGGTGAATTCACTCCAACCATTGAACAGTGGTTAGCTGACCATGACTTTATTGCTTTTTCTCAACAAAGTGGTGCGGTTGGTTTGGCTACTAGTTTAACTGCCGTTCCTAGATTTCCAGCTTCTCAACCCTATGATAAGTTAGACAGTTTACGTGATAAATTGCAATCGCTTCCTTTTACTATGATCAAAGAAATTAATGACACGCAAACCGTCTTTAACGCTAACACCATTAAATCAGTTACTTTCAATATAATCGTGGATGACTTTCATCAATCATCGTTAAATTGTTACGTTTCAGGCATTGGCAAACAAACCGTAGAATGGCTAAGTGATGATCGTTTTACCATCAATTTTACCAAAGACCTACCTGTTGGCCGAGTACGTTGTAATTGTACTGCGCAAAGCATTAGCCAACCTGGCTCATTTTATTGGTACTCTAAACCTTGGTTTATTCTAAAAAAATCTGGCGAATGGTATCCACTGTAAACATGAGATCGTCTAATCTGCAACAATGTTTTACTTACTTTGCCAATAATCTAAATAAGTTCAACATCTAAGGCTTCAGCAAGGCGACGACGATAACTATTTAATTCAGCATAAGGTCTTAAATTAGCAATTAATGCGCGAATAAGTGTGGTGTTGATGACCGAATTTGCAAGCTCACTTTCAATTAACACCAACGTTTCGTTGACAAGCTTTTGTTGTTCGCCTGTAAATCCTTCGGCTTCATATTTTATTTTTTCTACTATCTGCCGCGCTTTTTGCTGCTGACGTTGTTCAATATTGGAATCTTTCGTTAGCGGGAAATTATCTTTTGTCAGTAAAGGAGTCATTGATGACGTACTTAATGCATTAATCGCACTGTCTAAACAAAAGGTGACCAATTTAGCGCAGCGCTTTATTGAAAAGTTAGCATCATCCAGTGTCAGATAAACCATATATTCTTGTAATAAGCCATTAACCATAGCAACAATATCGTAAAGCCACGGTGATATTTCTTCACCATAAGATTTTAACAGGACTTTCTGTTGAGAAAAATGATAATTAACCCGACATTCTTGCACCACTGTCATTAAGTTTTCGTCCATAATGACCATATCTTCAGTTAAGAACACTTGGATAAATGACCGTTCGTTCAATACTTCTTGAAACTCAAAAATTAAATATTGCTCAAGTAATAACTTACCTTGATATTTATCGTTAGCCAGTAATTGTTCTACTAGTAATTGGTTTTTCTCATCGGATTGTAAAAATAACGCCTTAACAATATCTAATTTACTGGTGAAATATGAATAAACAGAACCTTTGGCAATGCCAGATGCATCAGCTATTCCAGCGATAGTTGTTCCTCGAAAGCCTTTCTCGATGAACAACGATTTAGCCGTCGACATAATAAGATCACGTTTCGATAATGTAGCATTTGTCATAAGAAGATAATTACTCGTGTTTGATAGTATTCATTGTGCCATAAAAATAAAAAATGACCAATAAGTCATTTGACAAATGACTATTCGGTCATTATTGTCATTTCAACAGGTCACAAAAATGACCGTTAGGTCAAATCATTAATTAAGGACAACGATTATGGAAACACCTCCAGGAAGTACAAAAGCACTCTGGCAACTATTGTCTCCACATGCTCCGAAAAAAAGCGCGTTTGTTTATTTAACGCTTTTGGTATTACTTGCCACTGGGCTTGAACTTATTTTGCCCTTGTATTCAAGCTATTTAATTGACTCAATCAGCATTGAAGGTATTGATAATATTATTCTTTTAGGTCTCATTGCCATTGTCATCACTACGGCTATTTTTGAAGGCGTGTTAGGTTGGTTTGGCGGAAAAATTGGCCATGGCATTAGCTTTCGCTTACGTTTTAGTTTAATTGGCCGCTTACTGAACGCTCAAAGTCAATATATGGATAATGAACACAGTGCCGAGCTAAGTGCACGAGTGGTTAATGACTCTAAAGAAGTAAAAACGGTGCTCGCTGAAGATTTAATAGGCTTATTAAGTGGCTTAATTTCACTCGTTGCGGTGATCACTATTATGTTTGTTCTCGATTGGCGACTGACTTTAGTGCTGTTAAGTTGTGTACTTACAGGTTTTATTTTAATCACACCAATCGCCCTGATGATGAACAATATCGGTACGGCAACACAAGCCGCTGAGGCGAATTTACTTAAATATGTCACTGAATGGCTAAGATATGGGAAATTAATCAAATCTCATAACGCGTCTGAACAATTACATAAGCAATCAAATGCATTATTAACAGAATGCTTTACTCAGGAAATGCGTGCGACAAAAGTTTTGGCACTGATTGGCCCTATCGCTAACTTAATTTTAATGATCAGTATGATCGCCATTTTAGCGTTTTCAGCGTATTGGTTGAAACAAGGTACAATGACCTTAGGCACTATTACTGCTTTTCTCCTCTACCTTTTTGGCTTAACTTTTCCGTTGATGTCGATGGCGATGTTTTTTAGCAATTTAAATAAAGCTGCTGGCGCCGCCAATCGATTGTCTCAAATCAATGAATTACCTACCGAGGACTCATCGTCATATCAAGAAATCGCTACAATAGACAGTTTATCGATGCGTGATTTAAGCTTTATCAGAGATAATAAAACCATTTTAAATAAGATTAATTATCAGTTTTCAGGCCATGGTTTAACTATTTTAGTTGGTGAAAGTGGTAGTGGTAAAAGTACCTTACTCAATCAATTTCTAGGTTTTTATCCAGAAACTCTTGAGCATGTTTTTATCAATGACCTGCCATTGAGCCAATATAATTTAGCTTCATTACGATGTGCAATTGCGTGGGTGGATCAAGAGCCTAAATTACTGCATGCAACGATACGTGAAAACTTAACGTTAGGACTAGATAAGCCTGTCAATGACGAAGAGATACATACCATTTTACATTCTGTTGGATTGCATAGCTGGTTGGAACGCATAGGGCATGATTTGAACATGACGGTTTCAGAGCAAACCCATCAGTTTTCAGGTGGCGAAAAACAACGATTTGCTATTGCTCGTGCTATTTTACGCCAAGCTAAAGTATTACTGTTAGATGAACCAACTTCCGCACTCGATGATGCAAATAAAACGAGCCTAATGACTTTACTGAGGAATTTAGCGACTAGCATGCGAGTTATTATGATCAGCCATCATCTTGAATTAATCGAACCAACAGATGAAATCATTGAAGTAGTTCAGGGAGAGATCATTCCCAAACCAGTAAAACACTCAGCTTAAGCAAGCGCTATTGATCCTTTATAAATAAAAATAGAACTCAAAATAGTCACCATATTTAAGGTTTATTACTTAACCTCAACTCGGCTTAAAAAGTTGGTTAAGCCGAGCTGAGCTTACTTAGATAAGGTGACTATTTTATTGAAATCACTAACAAGCTGCTCGCCCGAAATAATAGGAAGCTCACCCAGCTCATGCTTAGGTTTGAAAATAGCTGAAATGCTTCCTTGAGGATTAATTAAGACTATCGAAGCACTATGATCGACTAAGTAATTATCATCACGCTTTTCATCACTGATGGCATACATCAGCCCTAGATTCCGCGCAAAGGAAAACAATACAGAATGATCTGCTGTGAGTGCTTTAAATTCCGCATTAAAATACGCGATATATTGCGATAATTTTTCTACCGTATCTCGCATCGGGTCAACAGACACCAAAAGCACCTGCACATTTTCATCAATTGCTTTTAAGTCATCATAATAAAAATTAAGCTCTTGTAATGTCGTCGGGCAAACATCAGGGCATGACGTGTAGCCAAAAAACACCCATGACCATTTGCCTTTCAGCTGCTCATTAGCAAATACCTGCCCTTGATGATCAGTCATGGCAAAGTCTTTAATTGCTCGCGGCGTTTGATAATAAAGGGCATGCTCAGGCTGGGCTAAGTTGACTGACTTTTGAAAAACCAAGGCGCCCGTGGCAATAGCAACCACGGCGATGATGAGCACTAAAATTTTGTTCACAAAACTATTCCTTAACGTTAATCACAATGTATTTACGCAACAGGTAAAACGTAATGATCAACCAATAAAAAGATAAATAACAACATCAAGTGAATAATTGAAAACTTGAACGTATCCATGGCGGTATTTTCATCAGCATTAAACTTTAATTTCCATGCGTAGACAAAAAAACCAATATTCAACAAGGCAGCACCAATAAGATAAAGCCAATTACTCATTCCAACCAGATACGGTAAAAGTCCGACAATAAAGAGTAAAACGGTATAGAGCAGAATTTGTGTTTTAGTAAAATTCACGCCATGGGTAACAGGTAACATAGGAATATTTACTTTGGCGTAATCATCTTTACGATGAATAGCTAGCGCCCAAAAATGTGGAGGTGTCCACGTAAATATCAATAACACAAGTAATAAGGCATTCGGATGAATTTCATTGGTCATCGCTGTCCAGCCTAATAGAGGTGGAATAGCACCGGCTAACCCGCCAATGGTAATATTTTGTGGCGTAGCACGCTTTAAATACATCGTATAAACAAAGCTATAGCCAACTAACCCTGAAAAAGTTAACCAAGCAGTAAGCGGGTTCACTAAGCTATACAACATCGCAAAACCACTAACTGCTAATAGCATAGCAAACAAAGCGGCGTTTCTAGGATCTAACCGTCCTGTTGCCACAGGACGGTTATATGTTCGTCCCATAATGCTATCAATGCGTTCATCAACAATATGATTAATTGCTGCTGCGGCTGATGACAAAAAGCCAATACCAATAATAGCAGGAATTAACAACTGCCAAGGAATAGCACCAGGTACTGACAAACACATACCAACTAAGGCGGTTAATACCAGTAGTGCAACGACGCGAGGTTTAGTAATTTCATAATAATCACGCCATGAGGCGGATTTAACGTCAGTTATTGTAGCCTCTGTTGAAGAAACATTTGTACTCATTCTTACTCCTAGGCTTTACGTTTTAAACTATAGGTTAACGCGATTAGCATCAACATTAAACAAGCCGCAACCACATTGTGACTAACGGCAATTGACAGCGGCAGTGAAAAAACAATATTGCTCGCGCCCAATATCACTTGCGTGGTGAGAATAACCACTAACCCCAACGCCGAATTTTTAAAGAATTGGGTGTGCGCTCTGATAAAAATGCTGATTGCAAACCATAATAAATAGGCCGTGGTTACAATAGCGCCAATTCGGTGCATCACATGAATGGTTACCCGCTCAGGATGGTCAAAATGGCCAAATTCATAAGTGTCTTTTTTGGGAGGAATTGGGTCAAATGAATCTTCAAAAGATAAATGATCCACCCAGCCTGCCTGACAAATCGGTAACTCGACGCACACTAACGCAGCATAATTGGAAGATGTCCAACCACCCAGCGCAATTTGTAGCGCTAATATCACGATACCAATAACACCAAAACGAGCAAAACGTCTTACCGCGGTATCACCGCCAGGAACTCGGTATGGGTTTAATCGCAAGTACAGCAAAAACAATAAACAAAGTGTGGTAAAGCCCCCGAGTAAATGTCCCATCACCACAATCGGCATTAACATCATGGTCACTGTCCACATACCGAGTGCCGCTTGAAAAATAACCACCGCTAAAATTACCAAGGGTAGAATTACAGGACTTCCTTGGCGTCGATGTTTAAAAGATAAAATAGCTATTGCTAAAATCAGTAACCCTAATGAACCTGCAAAATAACGATGGATCATTTCATTCCACGCTTTTTCTGGCTCTATGGGGCGATCAGGAAACGCCTGTTCTGCTTTACTAATTTGCTCTGCAGATTCTGGTACATCTAATAGCCCGTAACAACCTGGCCAATCAGGACAACCTAAACCTGCGTGAGTTAATCTTGTGTATGCACCAAGGCTAATCACAATTAAGGACAAAAGAATACTAACAAGCACTAATCGTCTGATATTTATTATTTTTTTATCTTGCATGTTAGCCGATCCTTGAATATTTCAGCAGCTTTTTCATGTCAGCTAAAATCGCTTTACTGAACACGGCTAAATCACTTTCATCTTTTGGTGCGTCATGAAACATCACTAAGTTCCCCAACGGGTCAACAATAATCAATTGATCAATAGTCATTAGCTTTGTGGCTTGTTCAGGCAAAGGCAATTGCTGCCACTTACGATGACGCATTGACGTTAATACTGCGTCAGTTTGTTGTTGCTCAACTAAGGCGATAGGGGTAACTCTTGGTAATTCTTTACCTAAAAGCGTGTATGTATTGTTAACCGCTAGCAATGTATCTTGGCAATGCTTTTGACAATTTTTAGGAATACGGTACAGCATGAGCCATTGCTCTTTAGGTATGTCTTGCGTTAAGCCTAAATCTGCAAGTGAATATTCTTGTTCGGAGAGCTTGCCTTGATTAGTGACACCGTAATTAAACCAATGTTGCTCAAGGGCAAGTTTTGCTAACACTACGGGAATAATGAATACCCCGAGCACTAACAATAAATTTCTGCGGGATTTACTTAACGAAGACGACATAGCTAACCTTTTTATTGTTCTTATCAATAGTTCTAATTAATTGTTCTTATCAACTTTTGTTATTCTTTATTATGATTTTTATAAAACCAGTAACTCGCACTCACCATCAAAAGTAGCCATGCGCTTGCCAATGAAAACCACTGAAAAGCATAAGCTCGGTGTTTTTCTGGCGGCATCACAATCGGACGCCAATTTTTTTCAAACCCTATGGTTTCTTTTTTATCTAAGTAGACCACAAAGGGCAATAACTTTTGACCAATTATTTGCGAAAAATTATCCAATTGTATTTGTTGAACTCTTAACGGCCATGATATTTCTTGATGATTATCACTCGTCAACATCAAACCTTTATCAATTAATCTCACATGGCCTGAGAGTGAATACTGCCCAGAAAGCGCTTTAATTTGTGGTAATTTATCGCGTTCAATAAAACCTTCTACCCAGCCCAAATTCACTAAAACGGCAATATCATTGAGCTGAAAAACCTGAACAACTCGATAACCTAAACGACCTTTATGCGTTTGATTATCTATCAGAAAGACTTTCTCACCTTCAAATACTCCTGATAGTTGCAATGGTAGATCATTGATATCACTTTCAGTTTGTTGCAGTAATTTAAGTTGGTCATAGGTTAATGCTGGCTGGGTTTGATATGAACTGATACGTGCTAGGCGCTGTTCTTTTTCGACAGCGCGAGCCGTTTGCCACAATCCAAGCTTGATTAATCCGCCAAAGACAAGCAAAGTGAACAACACCATTAGCCAGTTTAGTTGACTGATATATTCTCTAAAATTAGCTAACTTCATACATTACCGTATTTACCAATTACAACAAAAGAGAGGGTTATGTGGTTATTAAAATTATCATCGTAGGCTTGCTAGGCTTCATGATTTACAACTTATTTAGAGCTTTAGTGCTGATGAATAAAAACGACCCAAATCAGCCAAGCATGTCAAAATTTATTGGTCGCCGTGTCATGACCTCAGTTGTGATCGTTATCGTTTTACTCTTGGGTATTTTAACGGGTGTTATTACCCCAAACCCTCGACCATTTTAAAGCGAAAAAGACACTCAACCATGAGTGTCTTTTTTAATCAACATCGTCTTTATTTATAAAATATAAACAAAAACAAAAAGTAAAACCCAAACCACATCGACAAAATGCCAGTACCAACTCGCCGCTTGAAAGGCAAAATGGTTTTTCGGAGTAAAATGCCCTTTAAATACCCGTATTAACATCACTAACAACATGATAGTACCTAAAGTAACATGCATTCCATGAAAACCTGTTAGCATGTAGAAGGTATTACCATAAATACCTGACGTTAAATAAAGCTTCATTTCATCAGCATATCCATGAGCATATTCAAGCCCTTGGCAATATAAAAACACGACACCTAACGCGACCGTCAAGCCCAGCCAGAACTTAAGCTGTGGACGCTTGTCTTGTTCCAGAGCAATATGCGCTAAATGCGCCGTCACTGATGAAGTTAGAAGCAAAATGGTGTTGATAAGCGGTAAACCGTACCAGCCCATACCTGTTGTTTCTGTACCGTCAGGTGTTTTAATTAATGGCCATTGTGCAGTAAATTCAGGCCATAAAACTTGCCCTGTCATTAAGTTGTTACCTTCACCACCTAACCAAGGTACTGAAAAGGTTCTTGCATAAAGCAAGGCACCAAAGAACGCCGCAAAAAACATCACCTCAGAAAAGATGAACCAACTCATACCTTGACGGAATGAATTATCCATTTGATGGCTATATTTACCTGACATAGATTCAGTAATCACATTATTGAACCAGCCAAACATCATATATACCACTAACGCAATACCCGCCAGTAATACATATCCGCCAAGCCCAGACTCAGCATTTTTAATATCAGTTACATAATTTGCTGCCCCTGTGGCAATCAAAAACAATGCAACGGCACCAACAATTGGCCAATGGCTTTGTGCGGGTACATAATATGTTTCATATTTTTTTGTAGTCATAACTATTCCCCTGTGTTCCAGCGCTAACGCCTATGATTCAACCGAGCTTGTAATATCGTATAAGGTGTAAGACAAGGTTATTGTCGTGACCTCTTCAGGCAATTCTGCATCTACATAAAATTGCAGCGCCATTTCAATATCTTCTTGTGCTTTTAACGGCTGTGAGTTGAAACAAAAACACTCTATTTTTTGAAAATAAATCGCTGCTTTTCCTGGAGAAACTGATGGTATAGCTTGTCCAACAATGTCATTCATCGATTCATTCTTCGCGTAAAATTTCACCAATTTCATTTCACCGGGATGAACTTTTATTTCATTTATCATAGGTTCGAATTGCCAAGGTATCCCTTTAGCCGTTCGACTAATAAACTGAACAGTAATGGTACGACTTTCGTCAACGCCATCTTCATTGATACTTGCGGCGGTTGTCGCTGTTTTCCCATTCAATCCGGTGATATCACAAAACACGTCATATAATGGCACTAAAGCAAACCCAAAGCCGAACATGGCAAATACCACTAAAACGAGTTTTTTAACTGTTTTCTTTGTTTTAGCATTGTGCGAATTTGGCGCTTTGTTTTCTTCAGTGCTCATTATTTTTACCTATTGACTCTTAATATCTTCAGCAGGAGGAGGTGTTTCGAACGTATGGTATGGCGCTGGGCTTGGCACAGTCCATTCTAAACCTTCCGCTCCTTCCCATGGTTTAGCTTCTGCTTTATTACCGCCTTTAATACACTTGATTACAACAACCAAGAATATTAATTGTGATAAACCAAAGGCAAAACCACCGATACTGACCCACTTATTAAAATCAGCAAACTGAAGAGCATAGTCAGGAATACGACGCGGCATACCTGCTAACCCTAAGAAGTGCATTGGGAAGAACAAAATATTCACTGAAATCAGTGAACACCAGAAATGGGCTTTACTTAAACCGTCGTGGTACATATGCCCTGTCCATTTAGGTAACCAATAATAAGCCCCCGCATAGATAGAAAATAATGAACCAGTCACTAATACATAATGAAAGTGAGCAACAACAAAATAAGTGTCATGATACTGAAAATCAACCGGAGTTAGTGCCAACATCAAACCTGAAAAACCACCGATTGTGAACAAAATCACAAAAGCTATTGAAAACAGCATAGGTATTTCAAAGGTCATTGAACCGCGCCACATAGTCGCTACCCAGTTAAAGACTTTAACACCAGTAGGCACAGCAATGAGCATGGTACAGTACATGAAGAACAACTCACCAAATAACGGCATACCTGTAGTGAACATGTGATGTGCCCAAACAATAAACGATAAAAACGCTATTGATGCTGTGGCATAAACCATTGAGCTGTAACCAAACAATCTCTTACGAGCAAACGTCGGAATAATCGTAGATACAATACCAAACGCAGGTAAGATCATGATGTAAACTTCAGGGTGACCAAAGAACCAGAATATGTGCTGGAACATAACAGGATCACCACCACCTGCTGCATCAAAGAAGCTGGTACCGAAATAGGTATCGGTTAATAACATGGTAACCACACCTGCTAATACAGGCATTACCGCAATTAATAAATAAGCGGTGATGAAAAATGTCCAAACAAATAATGGCATCTTCATGTAAGTCATGCCAGGTGCGCGCATATTCATAATAGTTACGATAACGTTAATCGCACCCATTATTGATGAAATACCCATAATATGAACAGCAAAAACAAAAAATGCCGTACTACCATTTGAGTAGGTTGTTGATAATGGCGCGTAGAATGTCCAACCGAAATTTGGTGCTCCCGATTCCATAAAGAACGAAGCAATAAGGATAGAAAACGCAAATGGTAATATCCAAAAACTCCAGTTATTCATTCTTGGCAATGCCATATCTGGCGCGCCAATCATCATAGGTATCATCCAGTTAGCAAAGCCAGTAAAGGCAGGCATAATGGCACCAAATACCATGATCAACCCGTGTACTGTTGTTAACTGATTAAAAAAGTCAGGTTCCACTAACTGTAAGCCCGGCTGAAATAGCTCAGCACGGATCAACATGGCTAATGCACCACCAAAAAGTAACATGATAAATGAGAACCAAAGGTACAAGGTTCCAATATCTTTATGGTTGGTAGTATATAACCAACGTTTAATACCCGTCATTTTGCCATGCCCATGATCATCACCATGATGATCGTCGTGCTCATGCGAGTCGTGAATAGCTTCTGTAGTCATTATTCTGCCTCCCTACTTAGCACTTGCAGCATCAACGTCTGCGGGTTGAATGACATCACCAGTATTATTACCCCAAGCATTTCGCTCATAAGTAACTACTGCTGCAATATCTGTTTTTGATAATTGTGTGCCAAACGCTGCCATAGCAGGGTTCTTTTTACTGCCGTTGACAACCATATCGATATGAGCATTAACATCGCCAGTAGTTATTGGGCTACCAATTAATGAAGGAAACGCTGGTGGCATGCCAGCACCTGTTGGTTGATGACAAGCAGCACAAGCTGTGTTGTACACTTGCTCACCTTTAGTCATTAATTCATCAAGTGAATATTCTTTTGATAAATCTTCAGCAGGCATAGCTTCTGATACTGCAGTTGCTAAATCATCAACAACTTGTTCTGCGGTTGAGGCTTTAGACGATGAATCTCCTCCTCCAGCAACAGCTTGAACATCTGCTGCTTGTACAGTATCACCAGTATTATTACCCCAAGCATTACGCTCGTAAGTGACAACGGCTGCAAGTTCTTTCAAGCTTAATTGTTTGCCATAACCTTGCATACCTGTACCCGCTTTACCGTTAAAGACTATGTCAATATGTTGATTAACATCGCCAGTAGCAATCGGGCTGCCTTTTAATGCAGGGAATGCTGGTGGTAAGCCTAATCCAGAAGCTTGGTGACATGCTGAACAATACGCCGTATACGTTGTTTCACCTAATTGCATTAACTCATCCATAGAAAGAGATGCATTGAGAGAAGCGGCTTCGGCTGCTGCTGCTGCGGCATTTAATTGATTTTGCTCTTCAATCCACGCGGCATAATCTGCTTCAGATTTTACCTCAACCACAACAGGCATAAAGCCATGGTCTTTACCACATAGCTCAGCACATTGTCCGCGATAAATACCAGGTTTAGGCACAATCGCCCACGCTTCATTGATAAAGCCAGGGTTGGCATCTTGCTTAACCGCAAACGCAGGTACCCACCATGAGTGGATTACATCATCTGAAGTAATTAAGAAACGTACTTTTTTATTAGCAGGAATCACCAGATGTTTATCAACTTCTAAAAGGTAATTTTCCCCTTTAGCTTCACCAGCACCATGTTGATTTTCAAATTGTGCTTTCGGCGTTGATAAAACGGAATAGAACTCTATATCTTGATCAAAATATTTATAGTGCCATTTCCATTGCGATCCCGTTATTTGAATTGTGAGATCCGAGTTATCATTATTTTCCATTGCAATCAGTGTTTTAGTAGCAGGAACTGCCATTGCAATAAGAATGATAATTGGAATAACTGTCCAAAGAATTTCCACTTTCGTGCTTTCGTGGAACGATGCCGCTTCAGCTCCTTTTGATTTTCGATGAAAAATCATCGACCAAATCATAGCGCCAAATACAACAACACCAATGGCAGTACAAATATAAAGCACGAACATATGAAGATCATATACTTCGTTACTTATCTCCGTCACACCTTTGGTTAGATTTAACTGACTTTCCGCCCAAGCCATACTAGGAAGTAACATCCCTAATAATAGCCAACTTAGGTTACGTCTCTTCACTCGACATCTCCTTTACCCTTCTAAGTTCAAAAACTGATAAACACAGTAATACTTAGCTCTTATGCATTAGTTTTTGTTGTTTGCTTTTATTGTTATTTTTTGGCGCTTTTTTGAACAAGCCAAAATTCGCCTTATTGTTATATTTGTTTATTTTCTATCCTAGAATTACTTAAATCTTGATCTAGGTCAATTTATAATTTTTTACAATTTATAAAAAAAAGCTAATAATAACAATAGAGTAAGGACTCTAAACACATAAAAGTCTTATTTTATATGGTCTACAAGGTGCGTACGATAATTAAGCAATTACTCTAATAAAGTGATAAATGTCAATTTTAGCTAAGAATATTTTTTGTACAAAAAACAATCTATTATTGATAATTAACCGATAAATGAGAATTATTCTTATAAATATGAATGTTAAAGATTAAAAACTAAAGGAGAGGGAACATTTGCAGACTTTTACTCGCATATTTATAAAGAAATGCTGAAAAAAAGCCTGCTGAAAAAACAAACAATAATTACATCCAATCAGCAGAACGGATCACACCAACAGCTATGCCTTCAACATTAAAATGCTGAGTGGAAAGATCAACTTTAATAGGTGAAAATTCTACATTCTCTGCATGAAGATAAACAATGTTGCCTTCGCGTTTAAAGCGCTTCACTGTTACATCGTCTTCTACACGAGCAACAATTACCTGACCATTTTGAACGTCGGTAGTTTGATGAACCGCTAATAAGTCACCATCAAGTATACCTATATCTTTCATACTTTCACCGTTAACTCTTAGAAGATAATCAGCGGCAGGGTGAAATAAGTTACCATCAATTTGATATCTGTCTTCAACATGCTCTTGTGCCAAAATTGGTTCTCCAGCAGCTACTCGTCCTATTAAAGGTAAACCGCTTTCTTCAACAAACTGTTCTGCTAGTCGAATACCGCGAGATGTGCCTGGTAACATATCAATGTAACCCTTTTTGGCGAGTGCTTTTAAATGTTCTTCGGCAGCATTCGCTGATTTAAAGCCAAAAAAATCAGCAATTTCAGCTCGAGTGGGCGGCATACCTGTATCAGATATTTTTTCTTTGATCAGATCAAATATCTGCTCTTGACGAGGTGTTAATGGACGAAGGTTGTTCATTGAGCAATTCCCTGTAATTTTGCACAGCATTACTGTTATTGTATACAGGCTGTAAATAATCGCAAGTTAAAATAACCCTAAATTATTCTTGTCAATATGGTATGAAATGCAATATACTCCCCGCGCCTTTGAAAATGGCAACTTCAATGTTTTCAGTGGTGGCTATAGCTCAGTTGGTAGAGCCCCGGATTGTGATTCCGGTTGTCGTGGGTTCAAGTCCCATTAGCCACCCCATCTCTT
>DAINNQ010000026.1:0-7356 GCA_036735825.1 Alteromonadaceae bacterium
CAGATGTATTACTCGTTTTTTCAACGTTTATTCTCAGTGCTATTATGTTAGGACTGAGCTTTACCTCAATTGCGTATTTGATCAGCTTGTCGGTGACGGAAAAATCTAAAGCAGCAGGTTTTGCTTTGATCACTTGGTTTTTATTCGCCTTAGTATTTGATTTAGCATTATTGGCGTTATTAGTTGGTGTTGAACAGGGCATTAGCCAACAAGGATTAACTCAATTGATGATGTTAAATCCGTCAGATATTTTTCGCCTCGTTAACCTTGCTGGGCTTGATGGCAGTGACGTTAACGGGGCATTAGCGATTGCAATCAAATCGAGTTTGTCGCAAACACAGTTGTTTTCCTTGCTACTTGCTTGGATTTTGTTGCCGCTCATTAGCGCCATTATTATTTTTAAAAAGAAGACGTTGTAATGAAAAATGTAACCACTAGCCTCATTTTCTCTGGCATATTAGCTTTCAGTTTAATACTGAATTTAGGCTGTTCTCAGCAAGATGAGAGTCACTTAACCGCTCACCAAGCAACAACGATAGAGTCAGCCGATGAATGTCATTTATGTGGCATGCTTATCGCCAATTTTTCTGGGCCTAAAGCTCAATTGTTTCGCAATGGTATTACTGAGCAAGAGCGAAATAAAGTGCATAAGTTTTGCTCCACGCGAGATATGTTCAGCTTTTATCTCGATCCTGAAAATAAACGCAACGTTACCACTATGTACGTTCATGACATGAGTAAATCTCCTTGGGGAGAGCCCAATGACAATCATTTTATTGATGCTAAAACCGCTTGGTTTGTTGCGGGTTCAGAAAAAACCGGCGCTATGGGAAAAACCTTAGCAAGCTTTAGTAAACAACAAGATGCGATTACCTTTGCCGAACAATTTGGCGGCAGTGTATTAAGTTTTGAACAAATAGATTTGTCTGTGCTGATGTAAGCACAATGTCAGCAACTTGTGTTTTTTGCTAGCTAAGGTAGGCTAATGCTTACCTTAGTTGCGAATGCATGTTTTGATGATCATTTTTCGAGTTTTTTTAAGTTTTTTAACCGTTTTCCTCATTGTTGGCTGTAGCAGCAAACCCGTTGCGACGGCGAAATATCATAGCCACTTCGACTTTGGCAATATTGAAAGTTACAGCTTATATGATCGCAATTCCAAGTTTAGTGAATTTCAAAATATCAGCGACGCTACACGAAACAGCATTGAACTTGCCATAGAGCAAGCAATTGAACATCTTGGTTATCAGTATCAAAACCCTCAGCAGGCTGACATTGTCATTGGTTATCATCTGATCAATAGCGCAAAAGAGCTGAAAAAATACAACAAAGGCGTCAAGTTTTGTGGCCCTTGTTTACGAGAAGGCTTAGCAAGCGCGGATAAAAGATCATGGCAGATGTTACCCGGTAGTCTTATTCTTGATGTTGTTGATAGGCACAATAACCGCTCAATTTGGCGCAGTGTTTATCCGCTAAAAATTAAAGACAACGATAATAGTTTTGAGGTACAGGATAAAATTTTCGCTGCAATAAGCGCTATGGTTAACACCATACCCAATAAATTGATCACTCATCGAACATAAATATCAAAGCGTGATATATCGTTATAATCACGTGACTAATTTTTTTCTAAGAGAGCTGTGTGACAAATCTTTATGCTTAAATGGTTAACAATAATAGTTTTAGTGACCTTAGTATTCTTTCTCATCATGCTGGGACTCGGCGCCTTGCTCCATGATAATGAAAAACGTGTTGTCGCGATTAAAACTCAAATAGCCGAAAGTAAAACTCAGCTCGAACCTTCACTCGTTGAGCCGTCAACCAGTACATCGCCAAACGACAGTTCAAACAAGAGTTTAAGCAAGAATTTAAGCAATAATCATCAGCATTTGACCACCCCGAAGGTGAGACAGTTTTCGGTAAATAAAAGCATTATTGCTAAAAACTTAACGTGTGTGAATGATGAGCAATGTCATGTGGTTAACGTCAGTTTTGCTGATTTAACTTGTCAGCTCGCAATTAACGCTATTGGTAAGGCGCAATTGCAAAAAGCCCCGGTAGATACCAGTAAAATTAATCGTTGCCCCGTTTATCAGCAAGCGGCACAAGCCGTATGCCGCAATAATTTATGTTCACTGCAAACAAGTGGTTAATTCTTTTTGAGTTAGTGCTTATTGAAAAGGAATGAGTATATAATAACGCCTAACTGAAACCGATTAACGTTACTTATGAATTTTCCAAATGATGAAACAGGGCAGGTTCTTGCTGAAATGCACGCAGCGGGGATTGATTTAACCGTTTTCCATAAAGTTGTATTTTTCCAATTATTTGAAAAGCAAGAACAAGCGCAAGCCATGGCGGCTCATTTACAAGAAAAAGCGCCAGATATTCATTGTGTGATTCATCCCGATGAAACCCCAAATGTTTGGGATCTTGATTGTACTGTTGAAATGCTGCCAAGCTATGAAGGGATCATCGCTCAAGAAGCTCAATTTGAACAAATTGCTGCAAAGTTTGACGGTTATAATGATGGTTGGGGAATTGAAGCTTAAGCTTTGATAAATAGTACTTTTTCTAATTTTTGATACCGATAAAATTTAAGGGTTTAATCAATTGTATGTTTAAACCCGCTTTCATTTTTTAACACACTTCTTACATTATCAAACAACTTGTAGACAGTTGTTCAACAGTCTTTTTTGAACTTTTAGTGAACAATAGCTCCATCTTTGCAATTAACACTAATAGGTCAAAAAATGAAACACATCCAAACGTTAGCATGCGCTATTTTCACCTTGTCACTAAGCACGTCAACATTTGCCGATAACATCAGTCAGAAAACGACACATACTTTTGGTTTGCAAACAGGGGGCGGCGGTATTGAGCATAAAGGAAAGGATACAGACGGAGAAGGTGTCGGTTACAGTTACCTTTATTACAACTATCAATTCATGCCGCATTACTATGCTGAAGTAGGCTTAATAGGCGGTGGAGATATTGATGATTGGCAATGTAAAAAAGATGCCCAAGGCGAAATAGAATGCTTCTCGGATGACAGTAATAAATTTGATCTCAAAGCTGATGAATTTGAATTTGGCGCAGCAGTGCTTGCGATCAAAACCGATTTACAACTCAGTAAACGTAATAAGTTATACGCCAAAATAGGGGCAGAATTTTACGATTATGAATTTAAACTCGATGGTAATAAAACCATTGAAGATGATGGTGTAGGTTTGTTACTTGAAGCGGGTTGGGAGTATCGTTGGGATAATGGTATGGGTATCAATACTGGTTTGCAATATCAAGATTTGGGCGATTTAGAAATGAGATCGTTAAATATTGGTGTCAGTTACGCCTTCTAGAAAAATCAAGATAGACAATTATCCGATAACTTATTTATCTTCATCGGCAATATGAAAGGCAGGTAGTGATACCTGCCAATAAATTGCCGCTAGACGAAGTTTTAATGCGCCAACAATAGCACAAATGGTTGCGACATTATCTGACCATCCAAGCCAATGAAAAAACACAAATAAGCAGCCACCAAGCATAGCTGCAAGTGCGTATATTTCTTGTCTAAGGATCATCGGAATCACATTACATAATACGTCTCGTATCATGCCGCCAGCGACACCAGTAATGGTTCCCATCACAATAGCAACTGAAATAGGTACGCCTAAATCTAATGATTTTTGAGTGCCTAATACAGCAAAAAGCGCTAAACCAAAGGCATCAGCAATTAACAGAAAGCGTTTAGGTATGCGCTTTGGATTGCGGATCAAAATAATCGTTAACAATGCAGTAAATAGTATGACAAATAAATAGATAGGATTAGCGACCCAAAAGACGGTTGTGTCTAATATGAGATCTCTTATAGTGCCACCACCTATGGCAGTGACTGCGGCTAACACGACAACGCCAAAGGGATCTAATTGATAGCGCCCAGCCATTAATGCGCCCGAAAGCGCAAAAACAATCACTCCAAATAAATCAAGCCAATACAGAAGTTCAAACATGCTTTTTAGCGGCGGTTCATTAAGTATTGATCATTAGTTTTTCACTAAGGGCAAGTCAGCTGCGAGCCACGCTTTATAATCGCCCGTTAAATGATGAACTTTATTAAAACCTTTTGCTAATAACACGGCTTCGGCTGTTTGAGCACGACGACCTGAACGACAATGAACAACTAGCATTTTATCTTCAAAACCTGATAATTTTGCTAGCTGTTGTTCTATTTGATCATGGCTGATATTAATTGCACCTTGAATATGACCAGCTGAAAACTCTTCTTCACTGCGCACATCTAACACAAGAAAAGGTGATGATTTAGGTGCATTTAACAGGCTGAGTAATTGTTCTTGTGAAATATTTTTCACCCCATTCGCAGCGGCAAAAAATGCGCTTAAACTTAACAAAACTAAGGCAATAAGTTTTTTACTGTGCATAATGATTATCCTTTATTTCTTTAGAATGATTGTCATAAAAGTGGTTTTCATGAGAGAGCTTTTCATGAGAAAGTTTTCTCTAGTAACTAGATAGTAAGACAAAGATCACTAATGTGGAAATTAATAACCCAAAAACTAAGGTCATCACTAAATTTAATTGCTTGATAGCCAAAATTATATCTTTTGCTTGAGGTTGTACCCCTTGTTCATTAAAGCTTAATTTACGTAATTTTTCTTGATTGTACATGGCGACACCACCCAGTTTAACCGACAAGATCAGAGCAAAATAATGAATAAGAATACTATTGTTGAGCACAAAAAATTGCGTTCTGATCAATCGCCAAAAAAGCACAATTGATTGATTGAGCGATGTCAGTATCAACAAGAATAAAAACAAACGGCTCGGTAACCATTGAACAACATTGACGATAAAGTTAACAAAACTGCCAAAATAGGTAAATTTAGCAACTTTGATGTTCCAGTGGTAATGCATTTCTAACAGTAAACGCACGCTAAATGCGGTGATAGGCCCTAAAAGAAAAAAATAAAAGCCGATCATAAAGTGCTGCTGAAATTTACGCAGCAGCATCATTTCGATAGTGGCTTTACTGATCCCAAGCGCTGACAGCTTTTCAACATCGCGTAACATTAACGGGGTTAATAATAGCTTTGCCGTTTGGTTATCTTGAGCATTGAGGTTTTTCGCTATGTTTTTTCCACAAGCATTAACATTAAACCGTCCAAAGGAAAAATACAGTAATATCGCTCCCCAAAGCCACTCAATGGCGACTAGTGTTTCGAATAACCACACTATGATAACCAGTGGTGAGAAGGTGATAATGGTAGCAATAAAACCAGCAATTTTACGGTGATTTTTACTGTGAGTCTCTTTATTTACTTTCTCGGCGAGTTGAGCGCAATAAAGCGAAAAAATGGCAATTTGTTTTTGCGAAGAAAATTTTTCGCTGAGCGATTTTACCAACACAACGAGCAATAAAACCAAAATATTGATCGCAGTGCTTGGCAGTTGTGTCAGTAAATCCATCATCAGCAATAGTCACTACTCGTTAAAGCTCACTCAGCGTTTTTCCATGTAAACTCGCTAACATGTTGATAACCAACTGAGAAGAGTTAACCGAAGCCGTTTCTAAATACGCTTCAAATGAAGTAGGAGACTCTTTTCCTGCAATATCTGACATTGAACGAATAACAACAAATGGCACGTTAAGTTGATGACACGTTTGAGCGATAGCAGCGCCTTCCATCTCAACTGCCGCCATCGTAGGGAAGTTTTTTCGCGCTTTATTGATATCATCTTCTTTGGTCATAAACGTATCACCTGTGGTGATTAATCCAACCATAGTTTGAATATTCTCTAGAGCAGCAATGCCATCTTTGGCGGCTTCCACTAAAGTAGGGTGAGGAATATAGGCAGCAGGGTTGGCAGGTAATTGACCCATTTCGTAGCCAAAAGCGGTCACATCAACATCGTGATAACGCACTTCTGAGCTGATGACAATATCCCCCACTTTTAAGGCTTGGTCAAAGCCACCAGCTGAACCAGTATTAACCACATAATCAGGTTGAAATTCTTTAATTAAAAATGCTGTTGCGAGCGCGGCAGCAACTTTACCAATACCCGATTGCACAATAACCACTTCTGAGCCATTGAGTTGCCCTTGATAAAATGTATAACCGCCAATAGTTGAGGTGGTAGGATTGCTTAATTTGCTTTTTAAAATCGCAACTTCTGGTTCCATTGCGCCAATAATGCCTGCTTTCACGTTTTTTACTCTATTTAATCACTAATGTTTACAATTATACCCATGCAATAGGGTGTGTGCTAATAAATTGTTATTTCAACTTTTTATCTAATTTTGACTCAAGCTTACTGAGAAAAAACGCTAAGCACTTTCAATGCTTAGCGTTTTGGTTAAATAAATCGTCTTCATCGTTGATGATTACCCTAGTTTATGATCACCTATGGTAACTATGCATCGTTTAATGCGGTAATGCTGGCGTTCTTGTAGAAGCTATTCGTTGAGGGATTTGCGCATGAGTTTTCGCATGAGCCTTTGCATGAGATAAGGCATTAGCGGCACCTGTGGTGATAACACCTGCGGGTAATGATTGTGCTTTTGGACGAGCTTTCACCAAAGGAGCAGGAATGACTCTTCCTTTTATTTTAGGTTCAGGTTTCGTTGTGCCAAAAAGTCGACTGTTAATGCAAGTTCTTATTTCTTCAAGGGTATAATTGCTTTTCACTCGAATACGAAGATGTGGAATGCCTGCTGCTTCTAAAGCGCCGCTAACGAACCAGTCTTTTTTAACTTTGTAGCCTTTACCTTGAGTATCGACCAAATCAATAGTGCCTAGTAACTTCATGGTGTTACGTTCACAAATGGCAAAATCTAAATATTTATTATCTGCATTGCTGACCGCGGTTTGACTGGCTCGTGTTGAAACACCATTGCGAATAGTGACAATGTCTGACAGCTTTACGCGATTAATCACACGATAATCTGAGCCAATGGCTTGTTCGACTAAATTTTGAAAATTCTTTTCAGCGGGAGTAAAAATCGCTGATTTTTGATCAAAGGGAAATGGAAAACTATTGTCATTTAAGCGGCTAGCCAATAATGCAACAATTACGATCAAGCTGATCATGGCAAATAAAATGAGTTCCATAGAAATCTCCGACAGTTCAATTTTTTGACGTACAATTCGTCGAGATCAATAAAGCAGAATTTGTGCCATAGAGTTCAATTCTTTTCTTAAGCTCTCAAAAGGAATATTACTTTCTAGATGTGCTGTATAAATTCTTTATTAACATGCTTATCTAAAAATCTATCTTTGGATAATAATGACATTGCCAATATTTATATTATTCTTTGCTAATTTAATTGTTGCTAAT
>DAINNQ010000026.1:7456-15401 GCA_036735825.1 Alteromonadaceae bacterium
AATAAATAAAGAAATAACTCTTGGCAATCTACGGCAATTTAATAAGTTGGAGATCAGCATATGTCCGCTGAGTTGATGAATAAAATAGTGATGAACAATGCCCTGATACCTCGAGAAAATTTGATCGTTGGCGGTCAGCCGAGTATTGATGATTTACGATTGTTAAAAGAACAAGGTGTTGAATCTATTGTTAATTTACGTCAGGCAACAGAGCCAAATGCTTACGATGAAGCAATAGTTGCCCAGCAGCTAGGATTCTCGTATTACCATATCCCTTTATCAGATATTTCTACGTTTACCATAGAAGCAGCACAATCGCTAAAAGAGGTATTAGATCAGAATCGACCTTGTTTAGTGCATTGTGCAACGGGAAATCGAGTAGGGGCCCTAATTGCATTAGTCGCTTTTTGGTTAGAGGGACATAAAGCTGAACATGCAATTGAACTTGGCCTACAATCGGGTTTAACCATATTCCAACCGCAAGTAACTGCGTTAATGCAGCAAAGTAATATTCATTCTCATTGAGACTAAGCGAATCATTAAAACTGTGCTTTTATTCTTAACCAAGCATTAGTGTTTTGCTGGTGTTGGCCAAAAAAACTGTACTGCTGCCTACCATCGAAAATATTCGCTCCAGCACTCATTGACCATGTATCGCTGTAGCGATAGTTTATTGAAGGTTTTAAGTAATAATCTTGATCACTCGGTGAGTAAAAAGCAAAAAATGACAAGCGTAATTTTTGTTGCATCAAAAAGTAGCTTAAACGAAGAGTTAATAATTGACGATATTCATCGACAATTTCTGCTGGGTATGGCGAGTGTTGTTTGAAGGCCGTGTAGTCTTTTGTTTTTTCGAGATAATACTGAATGTTGGCAGTCAATTTTGAAATCACTTCAGTTTCATAGCCTATCAGTAATCGGTGCTGACCGTTGGCGATCAGAGCATTGTTACCATTTTGGTCTTCAACACTGTTATAACTTGCGTATTCCATGCTTAAAATTCCTGAACTGACTGGCGCTCGAACACTTGCCCCCCAGGTATTTAGCTTAGGAAAATACGGTATTAACTTAGTTTGTTCTTGTGCTAAACCAACAGGGGTTGGCCAATAACCAGAATAACCATAAAGTGCCCATTCGATAGTGTCGTAACTACTTGAAATTCTTCCTGACCATTGAGATTTATCAGGTGTTAAAACAGCAAATTTTTCAGGCGCAATATTTGATTGTGCCATAGGTGAATAAAAAGAAAATCGTTCGCCATTTAGGTAATTATCAGGGGTGAATGATTTGGTCCAAACCGCATCAAAAGCAATGTTTTGAACATACCAAGTTGCTTTGAGGCTATCAGAAGGCGCTTTTAAATATTGATCGTCTCTGCCTGAAAAAAATGACTGCCAATCTTTTGGAAACAGATCGTTAATAAATAGATAATCTCCCGTGCCCCACGTAAGAATTTGACGGCCAGCTTTTATGTCAAGAGACTTACTTGGTTGAAAACCGATAGTTAACTCACGTAAAGTGAGTCGATTTTTATTAGTTTGTTGATCAAAACGTAATTCAGCTTTTGTTTTTAGCTCAAATAATGTGTGGTTGTAGTCAACATTGCTACGTACGGTCACTTCGTTAAGAGGAGCTTTGGCAAGATTTAAGTTAGATTGTAGAAATTGACCGTATGCTGCTTCAACAAAACCAGTGATTTCCCATGGTGATGCGCTTTCTTCTTCGCCCCAATCATCTTGCCAGTTGTCATCAAATAGTGATTCTTCAGCATTTTGTTGTTGGGAGAGCGGTGCATTGCTATCAAGATTACTCTTGTCGGCAAAGCTGTTAGCACTTAGTAAAATATTGCTGATGAAAAAGGCACTTAAAAATATAGTCTTTAATAAAGCAGGTGCGACCAATATTTTCCTGACAAACTTAAACATTAGTTTAACCACGCCTTAGGTGTGTTACGCAAACTACGCTCTGAAAAGACATCATCAGGCAAACCAATATTGTACTGCACATTTCTAAATTGCATTTCAGTAAAACTACCGTCGGCTAAGTTGGTAATTCTAGCGTGAGTGACAGTTGGAAAGCCTTGTACTGTTTCAACCTTAATCACTTTCATTTCTCTTATCGCTTTATTATTAACATCATAATAATTCACTAGCATGGGTAAATAACTTTGCTTATCAATGGTTACCTGATAATAGCTATATTCGACGGAGTTCGGATCTTTTGGCGTTGCTTTAATGACATAGTTGCTGTTGTCTTGTGACATTATCGAAAAATCATCTTCTGCAGGATTACGACCCGAAACATCTTCGTAATAAAAATGTGCGCCCACAAAAGAGGTACGTTTATCGCCAGCTGAGATGCGCTTTACTAAATCTAACGCAGGCAAATATAACCAACGATCATCATCGCTTTGTACTTTTTTGGTCACACGAAATACGGTGCCGTTAACATCGGCAGGTTTTGAGAAAAATACCAACATATTTTGATCGCCAAGATCGGCTTGGTCTTTTCGCAAAATAGTAAATTGACGCATTTGTTTTTTGCCACTGGCATCAACAATGATCATCCGAGCTTGAGCACGACCATCGACACCTTGATAATAGGAAGCTAGATTGCTTTTATTAATAATATCAATAACGTTTTCATTAGCTGATGCGACTAAAGATGCTAAAAGTAAGGTCAAACTCACTAGCCATGACTTGAAATGAACGACTAAATTTTTCATATTAATTTTCCTTTAAAGCGTGAGAAGAAAACATCATTAACAATGCTGGCAACAAAACTAAAGTTACTAATGCTGACACTATCATGATACTTGCGAGAAAGAATCCCACGGTGATATATGGCATTAATGGCGAGAATAATAGCGGCGTAAAACCAATGGCGATTACAATAGCGTTACGTGAAATTGCACGGCTAGGCTCTTGAAACATTGCCTTTAACGCTTCGGTGACACTTTGGGTTTCTTGTTCAAGTTCTCGATAACGCTGTAAAAAGTGAATAGCAAAGTCGATGGAAAGTCCGAGAGTTAATGCCGAAAGTACGGCAATGGGCATATCGTAAGCTTTGCCTAACCAGCCGATTAAGCCGTAGATCATGGTGATAGTAAATGTTAATGGCAGCATGGCTAAAACGCCATATTTAAATGAGCGAAATAGCACAACCATCATTAAAAATACAATGGCAAATGAAGACAATAAACTATCTAACATGCCATTCACCATGGCTTCTTGCCAAACGATATTTAAATAGGACTTTCCGGCCCATTGCATTTCAACGTCAACAGGTGCTGGGTGCTTAGCTATATAATCGTTTACCCATTTTACTACTGCTGTTGTATGCTGATTATCACCACTGGTCATTTGTAACCAAATGAGAGTTTGTTGATAATCTTGGCTTACAAAATGCCATAAATCTTGTGGGCGATGTGAAGATTGATATTGCAATAATGTTTGTGCCACGCCATTACTGGTTAAAGGAATGGCAAAATCCTTTTCCTCACCACTGTGTAATTCTCTATTGACGGTGCGAATAATGTCGGTAAGACCATTTGTTTTTCCTACTAACTCTGTTTGATTGATTGCATGTTGTAAATTCATTAACCAGGTTAACGCTTTCGGCTGCATAAAGAGTTTTTGTTGATTTAATATCTGCTCAACTTCTGATGAAATAGCTTCGATTGTTGTTGTCAATTCATCTGGAGCGTTAAAAGCAAGATCATCAAGCGCAATGAGGAGATTTTGATTCAATAACGGTTTGCTTGGATCCGCTTGCCAACTAGCTAAAATTTGTTTTAACGCATTCTCTTGTATAGCACTAGCTTGTAACTTTTCGTTTAGAGTTGTTAATTGCTGGAATATCGTTTGCTCAAGCTCAGTGTTATCTTGTTGAGACTTAAATACCAACCAAGCATCATAAGTACCGGCAAAATGGCTATTTAAGGCTTTGTCAGCGATACGAATTTCATGATCCGCTTTAAACCAATTTACTGGGTTATCGTTAATTTCGATACGAGTAATACCGTTAATACTCACTGCAAAAATCACCACAAAACCAAATAATATCGCTTTGGTTTTGGCGGTAGAAAACTTGCCTAAGCTAACAAGCGCTTGGCTTAATCTTCCCTTTTCTTCCATGCGAGTAACCGCGTTATGAAGATTTGTTAACGTTTTAGGACTTAATCTGGAAATATAGGCAGGCAAATAAATAACTGTTAAAACGAAGGCTAATAAAATACCTGTACCAATAAAGGCACCAAAAACTTTTACTGGTGGAATAGGAGTTAATAATAATGAATAAAAACCTATAGCTGAGGTGATTGAGGTAAACAGCATAGGTTTAAATAAATGTGACATTACTTTTTCTAGGGTGGTATTGACCTCATCACCCTCTTTATAGCGATCAGCAAACTCAGAAAGAATATGCACGGAATCAACAACGGCTATTGGCATTAAGAAAATGGCGATCATCGAAGTCATAATATGCACCGTAAATCCTAATCCGATTAACGAACCCATAATGATGATCACAGTAGCCATGGCTACGGCCATAGGTGCAATAATTAGCGGGAAGTTTCTAAAAAAGTACCAAAGCAAGACAAAAATAGCTAAGCCTGCCAGCGGCGCAGCTACTCCCATTTGTACAAACATTTCAAAACCGAACTGGTCTTCAGCTATCGGTAAGCCAGTGATATGAAAAGCTAATGCTGTGTTGTTATACGTTGAGATGATTGCCCTGATCTGCTCGGCAATATCATAACTCATGTCTTTAGCTGTGATCGGCACATAAATAGCAACAGCTTTTTCATCAGCAGATACTAATGTGTTATTTAGCATCGGTAATTTTTTTACTGAATCAGCTATGGCTTGGCTAGCCATGGTAGTGGTCGGGGCTTGTTTCATTAAATATTCAAAACGAATACCGCCGCCTTCAAGTTGGGTAATATTATCCACTTCTGACAATGACATTAAATCTTGCTGGATAACCCCATCAATTAACAAGATTTTATCTGAAAGTTCTTGAAGTGTTAGTAAGGATTCAGGGGTGAAAATACTTTCCTCACTGATTGCGCCCACAACAATCATATCACGCATATTAAATTCTGATTTAATCTTGTTATGCAGTAATCTTGCTGTATTATCTTGGCTGAGCATGTTCTCAGGATCGGTATCTATGGTAAGTTTTGGCATCATGGCTAAACTTAAAAGCACCAGAAAAAGTACAATGAAATAAATTACTTTTGGCTTTCTTAATGCAAATTGTAAAAACGTTGAATAGTGCAACACCTTCATCCTTTTGTATATTAGAATAAGTTAATATAGCTTTTATATTAGCACATACTAATGTAATATCAACTAAGATCTCAAAAACGAGCTAAAAATAAGGTTTGGTCTTATGAAAACAGACACTATGATTGATATAGCTGAAATGCGAAGTAATGCAACTGCCGCAGCTGAATTACTTAAAGCAATGAGTAATGAAAATCGCTTGTTAATCCTTTGCCATCTAGGTGGGCAAGAGTTGTCGGTGACTGAAATTAATCAATATATTGATTTAAGCCAGTCGAGCTTGTCGCAACATTTGGCACGTTTACGTCATGATGGGTTAGTGAAAACGAGAAGAGAATCCCAAACCATTTATTACAGTATTGCTAGCCAATCAGTGGTTAATTTGATTGGCTTTTTACAAGAAGAGTTCTGTTCAGATTCGTCAAACAGCTGTTAAATAACAGTACTTTGTGCTCATTACTACATAAAAATTAAGCCGTTAGGGTAACATTTTGCTTAATGTTTTATCGTGTAAAAAATAATGATGGAAAAGTGCTGCAGCAGCATGAATAGCGATAGCTAAATAGCCAACGGTACCTAAAATCTCATGACTTTCTTCGAAGAACTCAGCCAGTGACTCATTTGGTGAAAGTAAAGTGGGCAATTCAACAAACAACAAAATAATGTCTTTTCCTTCAGCACTTAATGTTAGCCAACCTAGAATAGGCATGCTGATCATAAAAATATAAAAAAAGTAATGTAATAATCCTGCAGATTTAGGTTGAGTACTTCTGGTATTTTTATCGTTTGTCGTTAGGCGAAAGAACACTCTGAGCCAGACCAAAATAAAAATGCTAAAGCCAAGAGAGAAGTGCATCATTTTCATGAATTCTCGGTTATCTGTTCCTTTTGGAAACAAACCTCTTAATTCAATAAACGCATAGGTCGCTGCGATAATTATTAACATTAGCCAATGCAGAGCAATACTGACTTTACTGTATTTTGCTATAGATAATTGATTTGTCATGATGATGTCCTTGGATAAACCTAAACTATATTATTGGTCATTTCTAAGTTAATTACATCGGACATGTGTCTACTTTAGCGTTAAAGGTAGACGAATTGCTAAAATTAGCAGGAACCTTGGTAGGATATTAACGATTAGATCTCGAAAATCATTAGAGTTGTTATATCAATAGGCGAATTCCATATAATACGTTATTCAAAAATATCCTTATTAATGTGTAAGAAAATCTTCTAAAAACCACGCGCTAAATTCATGACGACCTGCAACATTGGCTTTGCTATAAATGTTCGATGCTTGTTGGCGGATAGTTTTTTCTTTTGTGGCTCTAACCGCGCCAATTTCTTTAAAGTTTAACCCTTTGAGCATCAGCATGGCGACTTTCTGCTCACTTTCAGTAAGTTGCCAGTCAATAAATTGCTTATGAATAACTTCACTATATGCTGAACGAGCTAAACGCATTTCTTCAGAGAGTTTGCTGATTGAAGAATGACTGTTCAATAAATCAAGTTTTAACGACTCAAGTTTTTTATTGCGAGAACGTAATTCCGCGATTAAAGATAATGCTGCAATAGCAGATCCTATCACCAATAATGCTTCAGCAAAGTAATGCCATTTTGGTGTGCCGAGCTGTATATCAGCGATAATATCAATAAGGTTAAAGAACATGATCACCGAGAGTAAGAAAATAATAAATTTATCACGCATAGTCGTTCTCTTAATATAAAGCTAACTGGATTTGCTGGCGGTATTTAACAAAAAACGACACCTACTTGGGTTTGCAAACAAAAGTAGTGAGTGTCGTTATTCGTTATTTCTCTGATTTAAGATAAAGATAAAGTAACAGATTAGCTTGGGTATTTTTCTTCTAATGCCGCATAAAGTTGCTGTTGAAAATTATCAGCGCTAGCATCAAGCTCATTGACGAGTTTTGCCAACACTTCGTTGTCTTCTTCACCATGCCAAACTTTGATGTAGCTGCCATCTTTGTAACCATGATCTTGACGGAAAAAGTTAAGGGTGTTTTTGCCAACATATTGTCTAAATAACTCGTCTAAATCCATGTTCATTAAACGCATGCAATCAGTAAAGGCATTGGCATCAAAAGCTTTATTTGTTACCGCGTCAGAGGCTAAATTTTCTAACGCAATTTTAAAGTCGTTTTCTGTACTGCCTTGGGTTAATTCATCTGCAAGCGCTTGGCTGATTTGTTCAACAGAGTCACCTTTCATTAACCGTAAACTTAAGCCAAAGTGAAAAATATCAACTAATTCTAATTGCACTTGAGCAACGTCAATTTCTTGATGCTTCCACCATTTCCAGCCATGGTGATCAAGCATTTCGGCACATTCCACCCAAATTGCACGATACCACTCATAGTTATTGTCACGCCATGTGTCACTAACGCGTGAATTCATGGCATCTTGCATGGTTAACATTTGGCTAATTTGACGTTGTGCTGTTGATATATCGCTCATGGGTTTCCTGATCATCTAAAGAGTTTGCGCATAGTTTGCCGCAGCTATACGATGCAAACAAGTAGATATTACGGATCTGAGAATAATCTGGTGATTTATACCAATGGAAATAAATGATTGATCATTCAGCGAGAGTTAAAAGGCTTAGAGGCACAGGTTTTATGCTCCAGGCAAAA
>DAINNQ010000027.1:0-15394 GCA_036735825.1 Alteromonadaceae bacterium
ATGTCAATTCAGGATTATTATCTCAATGGCGAGGAAAAAGTGTTTATGTGGGTGATTTACTACCATGGAATAGTCCACTAAACAACACGACTTTTGAAGGTGAAGGACCTACAGTATCAAACACAGCAATTAGCTTAGCCATGCTGATGGAAGTTGATAGGATTTTGCTTGCTGGAGTAGATTTATGTTATTCAAAACTAGGAAGGTCTCATGCTTCCGGTAATATTGAAACAGATGTGATTGGCGAAAATTTGGCTTTTATTGGTGAAAATGTCCAAACATATGCCAACGAAAAAGTACAAACCACAATTCAAATGGCAATAGCTGCAAGAATGCTCAATCATCAAGCTAAACAAGCAAAAGAATTAGGCGTTGAAATTATTAATTTATCTATAAATGCCTACAAAGTAGAAAACATAGAATATCAATCCGTTCAATCAATCACATTAACAACTACATCTCAAGGTTTCCAAGAGCGAATAAACTCCATCTACCCTGAGACATCTATCATTGAAGTTAGGAAACACATTGAAAAAGTAATAAAAGAAATTTCAACTTTGATACAGGATAGTGAAAAAATCAAAAGTTTAGCAAGTAAAGCTTTGAAGCATAATGAAAGCATGTTTGATGACAAAAACTCTCCAGAAACCCAACAAAAGCATAAAGTAAAAATAGATAAAATTGAGCAGCAATTTGATAAAAAATATACGACAGCCTCTCAATTTATCAAAAGTTATGGCATAGGTTTTTTCATAAAATGCATTCAAGTACAAAGTGTCGAAGAATGGGATGATGAAACGATTAAACAAACCGGCCATATCTATTACATGGCTTATTTCGCAAGTGCTGAGTTAGTATTAAAGCAATTATATGACACCCAAAGACGACTAAAAAACAGACTACTAGAACTAAGCTTAAACACAGACATAACACCAGTGATTGAACAATTCATTCAGGATGAACAACCAGGCCGTTCAATCATTTTTCATCGCTACCAAGAAACGCTCGGACGAGTGTTTAACGAAGATGAACTTGAGATATTAGCGTGTCAAAAAGAAAATTTCGACAAGCTCCTTCATAAAAAAACCAATTTTAGTGTTAATTTAGCAAAAGCAGATCCATTGCAAGGAATAAGAACCAAAATATCTCTACTATTTGCACAACGAGATACTGAGGGGCTTCATCAACTAGTTTCAGGATTAGAAAAACTCTTCGAAAAAAATAGCCACGCTGAGTCTCTCTTTCATTTAGCCAAAGCTTATTTCTTAGTACTTAACGAACGATATAAGGAAGCATTGCTAGTATTTGAGCAAATAGGTCCAGATAATTTACAAGAGGATGAACTATCACAAATAGCCAGTCTGGCTTTGAAGCTAAAAATGCCAGAACTTGCTGAATCAGCATTATCCATGTTAGTAAATTTTAATGATAGCTATTTACTCAAATATGCCCATCTGCTTAAAATTATCGGTAAAATTCAGCCCTCTATCGATACCTATATGAACTACTTAACTACATACAAGCAAGATGTTAGTGCCTGGCTGGCACTTGGTGAACTTTTTATAGAAATAAAAGCAAATGACTCAGCATTAATGGCATTTAATCAAGTACTAAGTATTCAACCTGATAATAACACTGCTCAACGGTATATAAATGAATTAACAGGTTAGGTCACGGCTAGCGCATTTTAATCCCAGATTCTAGCAGGGTTGAGCGATAATCATCGTCTAGCCCTGCCATTTTCTTTTTCCTCGCCATACTAGCTGACTTGGTTGTATCTTGTTTGAATAGCGCCATAACTATCTTTCGCATTACATTAAATACAAGCGGACCTTGTTTTTTACGTATTCTCGATTCATCTTCTCTAAAGGTCATATCTAGCATCCAATGCATACTTTCAACTTGCCAGTGGCTACGTACCGCATTGAGTGCTTGCTCTGCATTTAGGTCTAATGAACTGATATCCCAGCGTGTTTCTGTCGTATCTGTACCTGCCGATTTATCGTGAACTTCAGCGGTAACTTTAATAATATTCTTTAAGCCTGACCACTGGTAAGTTTTGGCTAACCAGTTCTTATCAATAAGTAACTGCTGACAACTCCTAGTTTCAATACGTCCATGCCCTGAGCTTATTTCTGTATGTTTATCATAGTTATTATTGGTTAATCCTTCTCGTTCATTCTTGTGCCACCAAGCTTCTAGCTCACTCTGCATGCCTGAGTGGTTGCCTTTAAGTGCCAGAATATAATCGGCTTTTTGCTTGATGATTTGTTTAGCTATTTCTTGTTGGCATCCCATTGCATCAAGCGTAATGATACTGTTTTCAATATCCAGCATGGTTAGTAACTCAGGTATTGCTGTGATTTCATTTGTTTTGCTATCAACGGCGGTTTGCCCTAGCACTAATTGATGTTGGCAGCTCCATGCACTGACAGTATGTAATGCACTTTTTCTATCTTTTGTAGTAAATGAACGTCGTGCGGTCTTTCCATCAATGGCGATGATATCAGCACCTGTGGTTTCAATAAGTGATGAAATCCAAGATTGAAATGCACTCTCAATTTCATCTGCTTTTAACCGACAGACGACACGAGCAATAGTGTCATGCTTTGGAATTCCAGCATCGAAAGAGCCATATCTTTTTAACCAATCAAGCTTTAGATGCCCAAAGTCTTCAATATCCTCCCATCCTTCTGCACCAGAGAGTACGGCACTAATAGCTAGCAGAAGAATATCGATAAGTTCATGCTTTTTGCAGCGTTCAATGCGAGGATCTGTAATTGAATTAAAGTGTTTCAGAAAAGTAGCGCTCATATTAAGTTACCAAAGGGGGATTATGTCTTGATCTGATCACTACTTGTTCTATAAGTTCAATTTATAATGATCTTGCCGTGCAGGTTAGGTAACTAACCTCTTTTCATCACTTGACCATATACGTTTAGTGCTTTAGATATTTTCTGCTGATTAGCATTCTCTTCTGCTACATTGACAAGTTCTCGCTTCAAAAAGGCAAGCTGATTTTCATCATCTTTTTGTAATTTTGATAAGAAGGTTTGGTAGTAAATGAATTGCTCAGAGTCACGAGCTTGTGTATTAACAACACCAGCTAGTTCTTTAAGTAGTAAAAGACGTTTTTGCAACAATTGCTCTGATTTTTGATAATCTTCATTGTTTGATGCAAGGATTACCTCAGCAGATAATGACAATATCTGCTGATAATATTCATCTATTGGAATATCAAGCTCCGATGGCACTAGCTTCGGCCTGACTCTTTTGCTTTAGTAAATCTAATCCTTTTTGTTTTTCACTCTCAGGGATTTGTATCCAAGCGTCTCTTAATGGAGATAGCAATGAACTCACTTCATCTAATCCAGAAACGTCAAGCGTTAAACTGACATCATTAATACGAGAAATACAGTAACTATATAAAGTGTAAAAGTTTTTCGAAATTTCTGGTTGAGATTCATTATCTAATGAATTTTGTAATGCTTGTAAAATATTAACCGCTTTAGTTAACAAGGTAGACTTACTTGATAAGTCTTTCCTTTCAATGGCCCCTTTTGCTTGGGCAAGGCTTTCTAATAGACCGTTATACATCAAAGAAATGATTTGATGAGGATCCGCTGTCGCTAAATTACTTGCAATATTGACACTTTTGTAAGCTTTTAAATTTTTTCTCATGAGAATATCTCCTAACAACTAATGACTCATTAGTTAAACATTAGTAATTAATCTGATTTTTTCGGCAATGCTAATGCTGTTGTTAGCCATGAACTAGTTGCATTATACTGTGCAACGGTTGCATCGAGAAACGTGAATTTTTTTCGTAACGTATCTTCGTAATTTCTCAGCTTAGCTTCCAATGCATCATATTCATCAGCAATACCAGATAAATCTTTATTTAATAACGTTTGTCGTTTCGTTAAAGAACCATCAGAATCATTGTAACTTGCAATAAGGTCACGCATCTGAGTGGACACACCATCAGTAGATGCAAATAGCTCGCCAACTTCACTTAACTTATTTGTAAGCGCATTATCTCTCTTCTCAATACCTGTAGCTAATGTGCCATATCCTATGGCTGAGACTTCAAGAGTTCCTTGCTTAGTAATGGTTATACCAATGTCATCTAACGAATCTAAAGAGCCTGTTAATCCTGAAACTGTATCGGCAAGTATAGAGTTTAGCTGTGATTTCATTTGTCGAATATTAGAATCAAAAGCAAGAGCTCCCGTTTCAGGATTCGACAAACTCGTCATTGTATTGACTAAACTGTTGTAGCCATTGATGAATTCATCGATGAGTTTTTTACCATTTTCTTGGTCTTGAGCAATTGTTAAGGTAGTTGGGTTCCCCATATTGGTTTTAGTCGCCGTAATGGTGACATCTTCAATAACGTTTTTAAACTCATTGGTGTCTTTGGTGATTTTATTATTATCAACCCAGATCACTGCACTCGCAGCAGCTTGAACTTGAGTTGCACCCGCATTAGAAATGCTATCTAACGTGCCTGTAGAAGTGACAGATAAATTATTACCTGTACCCGAAATATCTGAGGTATAGCTTAAGAAAGTACCCGCATCTGTTGAAATAACATTGGCAACAACACCAAAGTTATCTGCCGCTTCATTAATTTTATCTCTTATAGCAGATAAGCTATCCGCCCCATCAACAGTGATGTCAAAAGTGTCGGCACCGACGCCGAAAGTTAATGTTCCGGCCCCTACAACATCTGATGCAGCAGTAAAGGTTTTCAAAGATTCAACTCGTGAACCTTGTGCTAAAGTTTCAACTTCTATAGAAAAAGAGCCGTTTGAGGCAAAACCATTCGTTGTTACTGCAATATCGTCAGTGCTGGCATTAACAGTTTGCTTATTAAAATTATCGGCATCTGCTAATTTTTTTAGGATAGTATCAAATGAAGATAGGGCTGATTTAAAAGAACCTACGCCTGAAATTTCAGTTTTAAGACGATCTTCTTTCTCTTGTAGACGAACTTCTGTGGGAATAGCCTCGGCATTTATATATGCTTCAATAATCCCTTCTAAATCTAAACCAGAACCAATACCTGCGGAAGTAATATTCATCACAACCCCCTATGCTAATTATTAACTATACTTTCTCGTCAAGAAATATACCAGTTTTAAGGTCAATATCTTGACGTACTGCATGAATTTTTCTAGCCATCTCTAATAAGTCTTCAGAAGGAAACTGTTTTATCAGCTCTTTACTATCAGAATCGAATACTTTGATTATAGTTTTATCTGAACCTTCATCTAATGAGAAATTTACGTTTCTATTATACAATGACATAAATTCAGATACGGTTTCAAAAGCTTCTTTTAACTCTTCCTCTTCAACCTCTTTTTCTTCTTTACCTTTAATTGATTTTTTAATTGCTGCTTCAGTAAGATTTGCTTGCATATCTTCTTTTTCTTTTGAAGCAGTTGAAGCCGATACTGAAGAGCGTTCAAAGTGCGACTTTGCATCTTCAATTGGCTTATTTATTGATTGTGAAAAATCAGAGGGATGATTAGATAAATGACTATCTAGAACAATAGACTTCACCATAATAAACTCCTACTCATTAATAATACAAAATGGCACTCGCGGATGAGTGCCATTATTTTTCTAATCTATTATAACCTTAGGTCAGTATTATAATAATGACAACGCGATTTGCGGTTGTTGATTTGCTTGGGCTAACATCGAACTTGATGCTTGTTGTAACACTGAAGTTCGAGCTAATTGCGCTGTTTCTGCCGCGAAATCAGTATCTTCAATACGTGAACGTGATGCAGATACGTTTTCAGCTGTATTATCATTACTACGAATAACTGATGCAAAACGGTTTTGCTTAGCACCTAAGTCAGCACGTACGCCGTTAACTGTTGCTAATGCGGCATCAAGTTTTGTAATCATTGATTGCGCATCGGCAAACGTTGTCAAATTACCGGCAACACTTATACCTGAGGCAGACAAATCTTTACTGATAGTAATATTGATTGTTTGAGCCGCGTTTGCTCCAATTTGGAAACTCTCTGAATAGTTACTATCTAGTAATTTTTTACCACCGAATTCAGTTTGCGTTTGAATACGGGTTAATTCAAGTTCTAATTCCGTGTACTCTGCGTCCAACGCTGTTCTATCTGCAGTAGTGTTAGAACCGTTAGATGCTTGAACTGCTAGCGTACGCATACGTTGTAAGCTGTTAGTATACTCATCTAATGCACCCTCAGCTGTCTGTGCTAATGAGATTGCATCGTTGGCGTTACGCGAAGCTTGATTTAAGCCATTAATTTGCGCTGTTAAACGACTAGAAATTTGTAAACCCGCTGCGTCATCTTTCGCACTATTAATACGCTTCCCTGAAGACAATCTTTGATAGCTGGTTCCTAAAGCTTCAGTTGAACGATTTAACTGACGTTGTGAGTTTAATGATGCGATATTACTGTTTACTATTAATGCCATGATAAAAGCCTCCGGGTTAAACAACCCTATTAGTTATTTAGTTTTCGAGGCTAAATAACAATTCTTTATTAACGCCTCTTGAAACCTTTATCGGTCAAAAAAAATTAAACTTTAAACTTTTTTTACTAATCCATGAATGTTTTTTATTAATTCTTATTATCTCTTTGAAACAAAAGTAAAATAATTTTTTAGAAAAATAAAAAAACCTCAATTAAGAGGCTTTTTATTATACAAATCTAATTATTGTAATAACGATAATGCTATTTGCGGCTGCTGATTAGCTTGAGCTAACATCGAGCTTGACGCTTGCTGTAATACAGATGTTCTTGCTAAAGCTGCAGATTCTGAAGCAAAATCTGTATCTTGAATCCGTGACCGAGAGGCGGAAACGTTTTCAGCAGTATTTTCGTTACTTCGAATTATCGAGGCAAAACGGTTTTGCTTCGCACCTAAATCAGCTCGAGTACTGTTCACGACACTCAATGCAGAGTCAATATTGGTGATCATTGATTGCGCACCAGCAAACGTAGTTAACGTGCCATTAACGCTTAATCCACCGGCTGTAAGATCTTTACTAATGGTGATATTAATTGTTTGACCCGCATTAGCACCGATTTGGAAGCTTTCAGTATAATTACCATCAAGTAATTTTTTACCACCAAACTCTGTATCGGCAGAGATACGGGTAAGTTCTGTTTCTAACTCAGTGAACTCGGCATCAAGAGCAGCTCTATCGGCAGTGGTATTTGAACCGTTCGATGCTTGAACAGCCAAAGTACGCATACGCTGTAATGCACTGGTAAATTCATCTAAAGCACCTTCAGCGGTTTGTGCCAATGAAATACCATCGTTTGCATTTCGAGCGGCTTGGTTTAATCCATTTATCTGCGCCGTTAAACGACTTGATATTTGCAAACCCGCAGCATCATCTTTTGCACTATTGATACGTCTACCTGAAGATAAACGCTGATAGTTAGTTTGTAATTCGTTGGTTGATTTACTTAAATTTCTCTGCGCATTCAATGATGCGATATTACTATTTACGACTAAAGCCATTGCTATCATCTCCTAGGTTATAGGGTGTGGTTCGATTGCTGATAACAACACTTACTTGGAACCACTTTAAAAAGTTTGTCACTTGATTAAAAAGCATACTTTGTGCCAACAATTTATTTATATGTAATTAAATAAACTCAGCCCTTTAATTTGAACAAAAGTTTGTTGTGCTGCTTGTAACGCAACTTGAGATTGCTCAAAAGTAGCTATTGCCTTGGCAAAATCTAAATCTTCTATATTTGAGCGGTTCGATGTTAAACTTAACTCTGCATCTGAATGATTACTCTCTTGATTTTCAATGAGTTTTAATCTAATACCTGCATCTGTACGTCTACCAGTAATATGATTGAGTGACTCTTTTAATTGCGTCAAAATTTGAGCGTAATCGACACCATGCTGTACTGGGTCAACAGGATTATCACCCACTTTCATCCAGTCGATTGCGGCTTTGATGGTATCGAAAATGCCAATCTCTTCTGTAGGGGTTAAATCAAATTCATCCCCCGGCAAAGGTTTGCCATTTATTTGCACTTCAATACCATTAAAGGCAACCGTTTGCCCTGGAACATAAGTTGTCGTAGTAAAAACCGGAGTACCACCGCCATCTGTTACTGTTAAATCAGTTGGTGATGTAAAAACAAATTTATAATCGGGTGGATTTGTTAAAGGATCATAAGAACCAGGTGTTGAGATTGTCGCTCTTTGTATATAAATGCCTGAGGTGTTATTTACATAATTGGGACTAAAATCTCCAATGGCATTGATTACTTTTTCAAAAGCTTCATCACCTGGTTGATTGGTTTCAACAATAACATTCTTTGCTATTTGTAATTCTCGTTTACCATTATCACCTACATAAGAAACACTATTGTCGGGCTGTAAATTAAAAGGCTTTTTATCTATTTGATAACCAGCAAAAATAAAACCACCTGTTTCATCTTTGGTATTGGCTATATCAAGCAATTGAGATTGACTATTCTCTGCCAGTTGAGCAAGAGACTTTAAGTCAGCTGAAGATAAAGCTCCGTTGTTAGCTTGAAGAAACAATTGATTTAATTCTTGCATTAAATTTTCAGCATTCGCGAATGAAGTTTCTTGCAAATTATTTCTATTTTTAGCTTGAACAATATTACGCTGATATTTGTCTAAATTTGTTAGCTCATTTTTATAACCAACCAAAGTGCCATATGTTACCGCATCATCTTTTGCAGTAAGCACTCGTTTACCACTTGAGATGTATTTCATTTGATCATTAACACTCGATTGCTTATCACTTAATCGCTGACTGCTTTGAAAATAAAACTGTGCTGTTGAAACTCTCATAAATTACTCCAACTAAACAGCGGCTAATAAAGTATCAAATATGGTATTGGCTACGGATATGATCCGAGATGATGCTTGATAGGCTTGCTGAAATCTCATCATATTGGCCGCCTCTTCATCAAGGTTGACCCCTGACGTTTCTTGATTGCGGTTATAAGCTTGGGTATATAATGCTTGTGCCGTGTCTGAAACCAACTCTGCTGACTTTGCTTTTGAGCCGACATCAGCAGTTGAGATACCTAAACTTTGACCAAAAGACTGCTGACCGCCATTAAGAATGCCTTTTTCTTGCGTTAAAGAAATAAGCGTCGCGTTAGCGCCATTACCAATACCAAAAGCATCTTTAATATCGAATTTCTCAGGGGCAAGAGCGCCTTGACCAATAGGGTCTCCACTGATTTGAATTTGAAAAGCCATTGTTGCTGGCAAAGGCGGTAAATCAATCGTTGCCGTATTTCCTACAGCAAAACTTCCTGATGTGATTGCCCCAACAACTGATGGTGGCGTTGGTGGTGTTGCAGCAGAATCATAAATACGATAATCATAATTAGCACCATTTTGATAAACATCAACAGTTAAACCGCTATTGGTAACGTTAACAAAATTACGGGCAGTAATAGGATCGTTCATGGTGATAATATTTAATGCCCCAGAACTGACATTATTAGTAGAAGGGGCCACTTCTATCGGCGTACTTGCCGCAATACCATCACCATTTTGTAAGGTAACTTTCATCAGCGAAGCACTGTTTTCAGTTGGGTGAACAACATATTTATCGCCAGCAGCAGGCACACCACCATCAATAATAAAGGAAAATCCTAGTCCAGTGTCATATTCATTAGGCGGTGTTAATACTAAGGTTTGCGTGCTTTTGTCAGTAAGGTTGGTCATCACATAATTCGCACCATTGTACTCAACTTCAAAGGCATCCGTTGGTACTAAACTGATGTCAGTAATTCGAACACTCGCACTCACAGAGCCTGAATTATCGGAAGGAATACCAACACGACCGTTCATCATTTGTGAGGTATTGATATCAGTAAAAATATCTAATCCTTGTTGCTGGTTTAAATCTAAACCAGTCGCTTGAGCATCATTAATCGTGCTTGAAATTCCCATGGCCAATCGATTCATTTCACTTCGAATCTGTGCGAGATGCTCGTCTCTAAATTCAAACTTAGCAGCTAAAGCGCCGCCAATAGCGTTAGAATTGAGAGTAAAGTTGCCATTTCGACCGACGAGTTGTAATTCGGTTTTTAAAGGATCTGGATCACCGGCAACAACAGTTGCTGTCAGCGGCGTAATACCGGCAACAAGTGTTGCGCCATTACCAATAATGACCGTCAACACACCATTTGAATCTTCAACGGTATTTACAGAGGTAAATTCACCTAATTCGGTGATTAATTGATCGCGGCGATCTAAGAGATCATTTGGCTCTCCGCCTGTAGCTAGATTTTTGTTCTGTAAAACTTGATCATTAATTTTGGCAATTTCTAAAGAAATTTTGGAGATTTGGCTGGCCATTAATGCAATTTCGCCATTGGCCGACTTTTCTAATTGATCAAAATTATCATTAAGCGATCGAAAGTCACTAGCCAAAATACCCGCTTGACTAAGCGCTATGCTTCTTAGCCCTAAATCGCTTGGGTTATCGGCAATACTGTTCATTGTTTGATAGAACTTATCAATAGAGTTTGTGACCGCAGAGCCAGAAAAGCTCATGATCTCGTTTAATTGATTTAAGTCTCTATGCAAGGTATCAGCATTTCCGAGATTACTTTGATTATGTAATTGTTCTTTATAGGAAAATTGATTATAAACACGGATAACATCTTCAACGTAAGTACCCGTTCCTGTGAAACTTCCACCGCTAAAAAATCCTACCGATGCATTTTGCTCAGTACGTTGTCGGTTATAGCCTTCAGTATTGACGTTTGCAATATTATGGCCTGTCGTCGCTAACTGTTGTTGAGCAGCTAATAAGCCACTGACTCCAGTTTGATATAAACTCACCGCCATAATAAATACTCCTACAAAGAATAACGAATCTAACTAAATTGTTTAGTTATTGATTAACTAGACTGGTTACTTTTTGTAGTGTTGCCATGATCTTATTGGCATACTGTGGATCTGTTGCGTAACCAGCACTCTGTAAGTTATGCAGGAAGTGTTCCACATTACTGGCTTGCTTCAATGCATCTTGGTATCGGTCACTATTTGAAAGGAAATCAATATAATCAGACACGCTGTCGCTGATACTTTGGTAAACGCGAAATGGTTCGCGTTTTTTCACCATGGCCCCCTGCTCAAACTCAAGCGTTTCTTTATGGGTTTTATCACCTTGCCAACGACTATCTGCCTTAATGTTAAACAAATTGTTCGAGCTTTTTCCTTGCTCGGTTTGTATGATTTTTTGCCCCCAACCTGTTTCCAGTGCTGCTTGTGCAATAACTACAGCAAAAGGCACGTTAAGTTTTTTCTCAACCAGTTTTGCAGGTTCTGTTAGCGCAGTAACAAAATCTGCAGGTTGATTAAATTCTTGTGTTATTAACGTTGTTGATTCGGTGGTTTTATCACTGATTTGCGTAACATAGTCAGGAAATTGACGGCGAGAAGGTTGAGTAAAGTTTTTGTTTTGCTGCTCTACTTGGTTTTGATCGTTTTTAACTGCAAAGCTGTCACGGTTAAATAAACTGCTTGGCGTAAAGTTATCGGTATCTCCACCCAGTTGGCGAACGATTAATTCAGATAAACCTAATGAGCCATTGTTCGATAACTCCAATGCCATTTGCTGATCATGCATGTCACGATAAAACTTCGTTGATTCGGAATTAAATGGGCTGTCTGATTCAAGAACTTCTTCGGCTTTACGCATACTCTTTAACAGCATTTGCATAAATATCGCTTCAAATTGCTTTGCCGCTGTTTCTAATGCTTGTTGCTTAGAAGCTTTATCATCAGCATTCGATTGCTGACGAATGCTATTTAAGCCATTGATGTCTAAATAATTTTGCGCATCACCAAGTCGAGTTGTCATAATCTGCCTTGATCATTAAATAATGATCAATTCTCCTCTTAATGCGCCTGCTTGTTGTAACGCTTCCAAAATCGCCATTACATCCCCAGGGCCTGCACCAACGTTATTAATGGCTCTGACCAAAGTATCAAGCGTAATGCCTGGATCAAACACAAACATCCGGTTATCGCTATTATCCACATCGATGACTGTTTGATTCGTCACAACAGTTTCACCTTCGGCAAACGCATCGGGTTGTGTGACATCTTGTGCTTCATTGATAGTCACTGTGATGCCACCATGAGTAATAGCGGCAGGTAATAATCGAACTTGTGAACCAATAACAATTGTACCTGTTCGAGAATTCACGATAACTTTTGCTGCAGGAGAGTCAGGTTCAAACTCTAAATTTTCTAACACCGATAAAAAGCTCACTCTCTGACTGGCATCTCTAGGCGCTGTCACCTGAACCGATGTCGCATCAATCGCTCTAGCAATAAATGTAGATGGATCGTTTGGATTTGCAAATTCGGTATTAATTGCCCGTTCTAAACTTTTAGCTGTGGTGAAATCTGAATTGCGCAAATTAAAGGTGATAAAATCGCCCGTGCTAAATGGCGAGTCTACTTCTCGCTCAACAATTGCGCCATTAGCGATACGGCCAACGGTTGGCGTGTTAACTATCACTTTAGAGCCATCTAACCCTTCTGCACCTAGGCCACTAACAATCAGGCTACCTTGTGCAACTGCATAAGCATTACCATCAATGCCCATTAATATGGTTTGTAATAAAGTACCACCACGTAAACTTTGCGCGCTACCCATAGAAGAAACTGTGATATCAATGGTTTGCCCTGGTTTTGCAAAAGCGGGTAGTTCAGCATGAACCGCAACCGCGGCAACATTTTTAATTTTAGGTTTTAAGTTAGCTGGCATAGTGATGCCAAAATTACTTAACATAGTTTTAAAGCTTTGTTCAGTAAAAGGGCTTTGCTCACCTGTACCCGGCAAACCAACAACTAAGCCATAACCCACTAATTGGTTGGCGCGAACGCCAGCGACATCAGTTAAGTCTTTCACTCGTTGGGCATCTACGTTTTGACTTGTCAGCACAATAGCGAGTAACAATAATTTAAGAATAACAGCTTTCATATTCACTCCCACCTAGTTTGGTGATTAAAGAGGCCACCAAGAGCTACTAAAAAATTTTGATAACCAGCCTTGTTCTTGTACTTCAGCAAATGAGCCTGTGCCTGCATATTGAATGCGCGCATTAGCCACTTTTGAGGAAAGTATGGTGTTATTAGCACCTATGTCTTGAGCACGAATGATACCAGTTAGCCGAACGTACTCATCACCGTTATTTAAGGTCATCCATTTTTCACCACGGATCATTAAATTTCCGTTTGGTAACACTCTTAGAACATGAACCGAAATATTTCCGCTTAAGCTGTTACCCTGATTGGTTTTTGAATCCCCTTTAAAATCAGAGGTTTGGTTTAGCCCAAATTGAATTGCATCGTCTTTAAACGTTACGCCTGTACCGCCTAAGCCAGTGATAGGGTCAAGCGTGGCACTGTTGGCTTTTTTTAGCTCTGTTTTTGCATTTTTTTGTGCTTGGGTACTTTCACTCAAAATCACAGAAATTATGTCGCCAACTCGATGAGCTTTAGAGTCAGAATAAATATTGTTGACGTAGTTAGTTCTAAAAAGTGAACCCGTTGGCACGACTGACTCTTCTTCCATTTCTGGCAAAATAGGGGCAAAGTCAGGGTCGTCAGGCAACGTTTTAGCTTGTTCAATGCTGGCACAACCCGATAGTGTCATCCATGCAGTTAATATAATGATTGCCGTTTTCATCTGACCCACCTCACTTCTATAATTGTTGGTTGATATAACTAAGCATTTGATCAACCGCTGAAATAACTTTTGAGTTCATTTCATATACGCGTTGACTCTCAATCAAATTAACTAATTCTTCTGTGGTATTTACATTCGATGTTTCAAGCGCACCCTGCACTATCATGCCAAAACCTTCTAAGCCAGGTACACCTTCTTGAGGCGCACCACTGACTGCTGTTTCAACAAACAAATTTTGACCTATTGGCTCTAAACCTGTTGGGTTGACAAAATTCACCGTGGTGATTTGACCAACAACAGCGGGTTCTGCTTGCCCTTGTAATGTCACTGACACTTCACCATCTTGAGAAACAATAATGCTTAATGCGTCTTGTGGAATGGTGACTTGCGGTTGAACGAGATAGCCCGCACCTGGCGTTACCATATTGCCTTCTTCATCCATAGTAAATTGCCCATTACGAGAGTATGACAATGAGCCATCCGGCATTTGAATTTGAAAAAAACCTTCACCTTGAAGCATCAAATCAAGTGCATTGTCAGTAGTGATCATATCACCTTGGGTGTGGATTTTTTGAGTGGCGACCACTTTAGTACCCGCACCTAACATCAAACCTGATGGCATTTCAGTATCTTGAGCTGAACGTCCACCGGGTTGATTAATTGTTTGATATAAAAGATCTTCAAATACCGCTCTACTTTTTTTAAAACCAACCGTACTCGCGTTTGCTAAGTTATTAGAAATAACCGCAATGTCTTTTGTTTGCGCATCTAAGCCTGTTTTACTGATCCATAATGCTGGGTTCATATGTCACCTCAATAAGTCATTTAGAATGCACGCAATAGCGATGCACTAGCTGTATCTATTTCTTCAGCTGTTTTCATTAATTTCAATTGCATTTCAAACTGGCGTTGTATTGATATCATTTCCGTCATTTCTCCAACGGGATTGACGTTACTTGCTTCTAATACGCCACTTTGAATTGTCACATTTTCGCTAAAGGCTTGGTTGTTGCCATCACCACCACGAAACAAACCATCATTGCCGCGGACAAGCGTTCTGGTATCAGGGTCAACCAATTTTATCTTGCCTACTTCTTCTTGAATGTTTGACGGAGCACCAGCAGGCTGAACCATGATGGTACCGTCTTTGGTAATTTGAATGTTATTGACAGGCAGAGGTAAAAATACAGGCCCTGTATCACCGACCACCAAATCACCATTGGGCGTTTGTAAGTTACCTTCTTCAGTGATAGTTAAATGCCCATCTCGCGTATACGCTTCGCGTCCATCTCTCGCTTGAACAGCGATCATGCCATGACCTTGTACAGCAATATCTAAACTTCTACCTGTGGTGAGTAACGCACCACTGTCAAAGTTTTGGCTGGATTTTTCTGTCATCGCAAATACACGAGTTGGAAGCCCTTCGCCAAATGCTTGCATCGCCCTAGCTTGTGCTAAATCAGCTTTAAAACCTGTGGTTTTAGCATTAGCTAAGTTATTGGCATTTATAGCTAAAGCTCTCATGTTTTGCTTTGCGCCACTCATGGCGATATAGAGCATCTTATCCATCATGAATCCAATGTGATTAAATCTTATATTGATAAATGCAAGTAAAGTGCCAGTAGCGAACTTAAAACTAATGAAGGAATATTTATCGGAGGGGTA
>DAINNQ010000028.1:0-15045 GCA_036735825.1 Alteromonadaceae bacterium
ACCTCAATTAACTTGGTCTCAAGAAAATTTATTAACCTTGATAGATGCGGTCAATGATACGCTGGTTTCAACCTTGTTATTACAAAGATCCAATGTTGATACCATGCAAGAAGGTTTATTTTTTAATCTGCAACGAGAACGCGTAGAGACAGTATTTAAGGTTCTAGATAATGAAGTGGCCAAGGGATCTTTTTCACAATGGCATTATCCTGCCATTTGTTTGTGGTGCTTGTTAGATTGGGCTGAATTTCGGTCACTAGCAAAATGGCAACATTTTATTCATTTACATCAGTTTTATCAGGAACATGCCTCAAGAGGAATTTTAGCTGATACAGATCCGCGCTGTTGATGTAATCAAATCAATAAAGGCCCGATTCGATAGGGCCTTTATTGATACTAATCCATGATATTAAACTTAGTGTTTTTTAGAACGAATAACTTGTACCAATTAATGCGACATGAATATTATTACTGTCAATCAGCGGGCTGCTTTCAATTTTTTTATCTAATGAGGTTGAAGAAATCAAACCAAGAATTTTCCATTTCTTGTTAATCGAATAGGTTGATAATAAGCTGATAGTCGCGTTGGTAGCTTGCTGTTCAAACAGAGAATTATCCGTATTTAAGTTATATGACTCGCCAAAATAAAGATTAATCGCATCATTATTTATTGCTTCAAATTTAGCGGTTAAAGAGAGATTAAAGCGCTCACCGTCGAAAATATTATAGGCACCTTGTAAATAAAAATGGCTGCTTGCTAATAAGTTTTGCGAGTTACTAATTAACCCTGTTTCAGCGCTGAAATTTCCACTACTAAATCCCGCATTTAAGTGACTAATATTCTCATTGGAGGTACTTGTTTGCATGCTACTAAAACGATAAGAACCATCATTGAGTAAATAACTTTCTTCATTTGAAATGCTGTGTTCGTTGATTGTTTGTGGAATTTGTTGGATATTGATCCCTAAAGACTCAGCACTGTGTGAGGCAACAATTCGTGAAAAGTTAAGCGCATCTTGTCCCCATTGATGAGAAAAATTGTTAGCTTGCTTCTCTGATGTTGCTGTTTTGTCTTGCTCGGCTGAGCTAGCAAAGGCCACAAAGCAACTTGCCATTAAGGCAAATGCAAACAGATATTTCATACATGTTTTCCCTCGTGCTGATGCCAATATCAAATACAAAAGTGCGTATTTTAGGATTGTTTTTCAGACGCATTTTTTAATCATGGCTACAAACTAACTATAGACCTAACTGTGAAAATTGCTGCTGAGTTTGGTAAATTTTGATGATATTTATAATAAGTAATTGTTTTATTTATTTGTTATTTTTTAAATAAGCATGATGAGATTTTTGAATGTCATTGTTTCATTCTCGTCTTGTGAAAAATCGAATTTTTTTGAATTTATAGTGTATACTCGCCCAACCAAAATTTTTAGGATCTTCAATTGCTAGCTATAGTACGTCTATTATTGATGACCATTGCCTTAGTCTTCATCAGCATTTGCGCTATTTTATTTTCTATTATTAGGCCATTTCATCGAAACAATGTTTTTCATACCGCTAAATACTTAGGCAAAGTTTCCAAAATATTTGGCTTAGAAGTGGAAGTGAGAGTGCCGGAAAGCGTTAAGAACACTTCTCCTGTTGTTTATATCTGCAATCACCAAAATAGCTACGATATTTTTACGATAAGTAATGCTGTATTACCTAATACGGTCAGTGTTGGTAAAAAAAGCCTTAAGTGGATCCCTTTTTTTGGTCAAATGTATTGGTTAACGGGTAATATTCTAATTGATAGAAAAAACACCAATAAGGCTATGAATACTATCGCGTTGACCGCCAAAAAGATTAGAGAAAAAGAACTGTCAATTTGGTTATTTCCAGAAGGTACTCGCAGTAATGGCCGAGGACTATTACCTTTTAAAACGGGTGCGTTTAGAACCGCATTACAAGCAGGTGTTCCTATTGTGCCTGTATGCGCAAGTAATATGCATAAAAAAGTAGATTTAAATCGTTGGGATAATGGTAAAATGATCATCGAATTTATGCCCCCTGTTTTATTAGAAAATGTCAGTAAAGATGAGATTCGCACGATAACTAATGAAACAAGAAAGCAAATGTTAGTTAAGTTAGAACAAATTAATGAAGAGGCAAAATAATGATCGATGAATCGTTAGAGCAATGGTTTGAGCACACAGAGTCATTAGTATCAGCGTTAATAGAAGATGGTAGTAATGAAGAAGTACACCATACTATTGAGCATCACTTTTCATGTGTGGATTTTGATTTATTAGAAAAAGCAGCAGTTGCCGCATTTAAAATGGGTTTAGAAGTTGAAGAACCAGAAGAAGCGGAGTTAGAAGACGGAACTAAAGTGTTTGCTTTTGACATCATCACAGAGCAACCTCTTGATGAAGACATCTTAAAAGATGAAACAAAATCAATGTTTGAGTTGGCGAAACAATGTAAAGTTGATTATGATGGGTGGGGAACCTACTTCGAAGAATAATAAAATAAGTTTAAAAGGAGTTTATAATGGAATGGTTGCAACAATTATTAAAAGCGGAAACGTTATCGTTATTAATTCCTATAGTAGCGATTATTGGTGCATTTGCCGTGGCGGCTTTGAAAGCTCATCATCGACATGCTGAACGCATTGAAAAAATTAAACAGGGTTATGATCCTGATAACGTTTAACGTTAAATTTATTATTTATAATGACAATCTAGAAAACCAGTAGTACTTACTATTGGTTTTTTTGTACGCACAACGTAATTTTCACTGGTTGATTATTTATAAAAAGATTAAAAATTATACGTGATCTCTATAAAATTCTTCTGTATAATGCGCGCTCCCTGACGTTACAAATGTCTAATATCCCCAAGATACTAGACGAAGGACTCGATACTCGAAGGGGTAATAGCGTAGTCTTATAACGGATAATCATACGATTATTTTTTAGTAACATTTTAATATTGGGTTTTTTAAATGAAAACTTTTGTAGCAAAACCAGAAAGCGTACAACGCGAATGGTTTCTAGTGGACGCTGAGAACAAAACTCTTGGTCGTATCGCTACTGAAATAGCAAGCCGTTTACGCGGTAAGCATAAGCCAGAATATACTCCTCATTGTGATACAGGCGATTACATCGTTGTTATTAACGCTGAGAAAGTAAAAGTAACTGGTAATAAAGCGAAAGGTAAAAAATACTATTCGCATACTGGATTCGTTGGCGGTCTAAAAACATTATCTTTTGAAGAGCTAATCGATAAAGCACCAGAGCGTGCAATTGAATTTGCTGTTAAAGGTATGTTACCTAAAGGTCCTTTAGGTCGTGAAATGTACCGTAAGCTTAAAGTGTATGCTGGTGCTGAGCACAAGCATGCTGCACAACAACCACAACTTTTGGAGCTGTAAGCAATGGCTGATAATCAATATTACGGTACTGGTCGTCGCAAGAGCTCAACTGCTCGTGTGTTCATGAAAGCTGGTAACGGTGCAATTACAATTAACAAACGTGACATTTCTGAATATTTCAGCCGTCCTACGGCTCGTATGGTTGTTCGTCAACCATTAGAACTTGTTGAAATGTTAGAGAAGTTTGACTTTAACATCACTGTAGTTGGTGGTGGTATTTCTGGTCAAGCTGGCGCAATCCGTCACGGTATCACTCGTGCATTAATGGAATTTGATGAAACATTACGTAGTGATTTACGTAAAGCTGGTTTCGTTACACGTGATGCGCGTAAAGTTGAACGTAAGAAAGTGGGCTTACATAAAGCTCGTAAGAAACCACAATTCTCAAAACGTTAATCTTTTATTATGCAATGCAAAAAACCGACATTATGTCGGTTTTTTTTATGTCTGATATTTTTTTAGACATAAAAGTTAGATAGAAAAGTAATCTAAAAGATCAACTCTAAAATTTAATCTTCATTATTATCATCCGTTTAATAAATATTTGAGGAATATATCCATTTGTAAGCGCTTAATATATTTGTTTTTGACTACTTATCAAACTATATTTACATGACGTGTATATTATCTGCGCAATTATAAAAAATACGTTTTTCACATAAGATCTTAGCAGGGGGAAGTACATGAAACATCGCTTAAGTTTTGCTTATTTCAATATCCTTTCTAATGATATTGTTGAAGTGGTTGTTGATGAAAATATTGAAATGACTTTGGAAATGGTAGAAGAATGCCATCAATTTATTGAGACACATTTTCAAGAAAAATTTGCGATGTTGATCAATCGCGTAAACAACTATTCGTATACCTATGAAGCGAAATTGAGTATTGCTGCCTACGAAAATTTAATTGCTATGGCATTTGTTTATTATTCTGAGGAAAGTAAAGCTATTGCTGAGAATTTGTCGACATTACGCTCATTTGATCAATGGAACTATCGCTTTTTTTCTGGATTAGAATTAGGTTGGCAACAAGCATTTGATTGGTTACAGCAAGAGCTAGTAAATTCAAAATTAGCCAATACGGCCTTAAAATAAAAGCCTTAAGTTTTCACATAAGGCTTTTATCTATTTAATTAATACTTTTCATCAGCAGAATGTTATAGCTTAGCGAAGCAACGATCCGCAGCGGCTAACGTTTTATCTAACTCTTCATCAGTATGAGCCGTAGACAAAAAGCTGGCTTCGAAAGCTGATGGCGCTAAATATATTCCTTCTTCTAACATTAAATGAAAGAATTTTTTAAACTTTTCACCATCACATTGAGTTGCTTGGGCAAAACTGGTTATTTGCTCTTCTTCAGTAAAGAAGAAACCAAACATTGCGCCAACATAATTAATGGCTAATGAAACGCCATTTCTATCCGCTGCTGCTTTAAAGCCCATCGCTAGTTTTTCTGTTGCTCGAGACAAGGCTTGATGCTTATCTCCTTGGCTTAATTCATTAAGCGATGCCAAACCTGCCGCCATGGCAATAGGATTGCCCGATAACGTACCTGCTTGATAAACAGGACCTACAGGGGCGATATAATCCATAATTTCTTTTTTACCGCCAAAAGCACCAACGGGCATGCCTCCACCAATGACTTTGCCTAACGTTGTTAAATCTGGTGTGATGTTATAATGTGCTTGAGCACCGCCTAAAGCAACACGAAATCCTGTCATCACTTCATCAAAAATGAGCACTGATTGATATTGATCGCAAACTTCTCGCAATCCTTCTAAGAAACCTTCAACTGGTGGAATGCAATTCATATTACCAGCAACAGGTTCAACGATAATACAGGCTATTTCATCACCTACTTCGGCAAATAACTGTTTAACTTGGTCAATATCATTGTAAGTTAGCGTTAAGGTATGTTTGGCAAAATCTTCAGGAATTCCAGGAGAATTAGGGACACCCATGGTGAGTGCGCCAGAGCCAGCTTTAACTAACAATGAATCTGCATGGCCGTGATAACAACCTTCAAATTTTAATATTTTGTCCCGTTTGGTATAGCCACGAGCTAAACGAATAGCGCTCATTGTTGCTTCAGTCCCAGAGCTTACCATGCGCAACTTTTCCATTGACGGAACCAGTTCTCTAACTTTTTCAGCCATGGTAATTTCAAGTTCAGTTGGTGCACCAAAGCTTAAGCCGTTTTTCGCGGTTTCAATCACGGCATTGAGTATCGCAGGATGGTTATGACCTAGTATCATCGGCCCCCAAGAGCCTACATAATCAATATATGCTTTATCATTTGCGTCATAAATATAAGCACCGTTTGCTCGTTTTATAAAACAAGGTGTACCACCAACACCATTAAAGGCACGTACTGGAGAATTAACACCACCTGGAATGATGCTTTGTGCGTGTTCAAAAAGTTGTTGTGATTTGTCCATAGTTTTGCCTTTTGTAAATGCGTTTTTATAAATTATTTTTATTGTTGAACCAAGCGACTGGTCGCTCATATTGCGTTAACTTTTCTTCCACACCTAAGGTTAACGCAAATAATGCCATTCGAACTAACACACCATTTTGTGCTTGTCTAAAAATAGCTAAATTGTCTAAGTCATTTAAGTCAATATCCAATTCATTGGCTTCTGGGCGAGAATCTCGCGGTAAGGGGTGCATGATCACTGTGTGTTTTTGACAGTATTGCTGATAAATCTCTCTGTTTAAACTAAAGTGGCCACGATACAACTCTGCTTCGTCAGGGCTTGCAAAACGTTCCTGCTGAATACGTGTTTGGTAAATAACGTCACACGCTAAGTTCCCTTCAATTTTGTCTGTTAAAGTAACTTTATGGCCTGCATCTTCTAAGGTTGCAATAACATTATCGGGCATTTGCAGCGCTTGTGGAGCAATCATTGTTATATAAACGTCATTATATAAACTCAGCAATTTTGACAATGAATGAACGGTACGGCCGTGTTTTAAATCACCCATTAAAGTGATATTAATGCCATCTAATGATTTACCATGAGGAGCCATTTCAGATTGAATGGTAAATAAATCCAATAACGCTTGTGTTGGGTGTTCATTAGCGCCATCACCACCGTTAATCACTGGCACACTGCTGCCTTGAGCAAACTCTTCAACGGAATGCATTTTTGGATGACGCATGGCAATAACATCAGAGTAGCCACTAATGACTCTGGCGGTATCAAATAATGATTCGCCTTTACTTAATGATGAGTTTTCTTCGCCAACGGTTTCACGAACAAAGCCCCCTAGCAAATTAAAAGCGGCACCAAAACTTACACGTGTTCTTGTGCTTGGTTCAAAAAATAGATTATTTAAGATAGCACCATTTAGCACATGGCAGCTTTTTTGACGCATTGCATAAGGAGCCATTTGAGCAGAAACAGATAAAATTTTAGAAATTGCTTCACGATCAAATTGTGAAACAGAAAGAATATGGCTACCTTCAAAGCTCATCATATAGGTTTACTCACAGGTTATTTGATTAACAAATCATGATTCATCATTAACATTTTTTAAAATCAAAGCTTTTACAAGAAAGCAAATTTCGCGCGGAATATAGCACATTTATTGTCTTTAGAGAATGTGAGTAAGATCAAAAAGGTTTGAGATAAACTAAAAAAATAACCGCGAACAAAATAATAACGGGGACTTCATTAAAAATTCGGTAAAACTTTCCTGAACGCGTATTTTTATCGTTTTTAAAAGTTTTCAGCAATTTAAAACAATAACCATGATAGATAAGCAGTAATACTACACAGGTTACTTTTACGTGCAGCCACTTAGCTGCTACAAACCATTGATAACCATATTCCATAATCAATAAAACGCCAAAAATTACGGTTAACAATGCAAAAGGAGTCACAAAATATAACAAGCGTTTTTCCATGCCTTTTAATTGAGCAATAACATCTGCGTTGTTACTTTCTGCATGGTTAACAAATAATCGCGGTAAATAAAAAATTCCTGCAAACCAAGCCACCATAAAACTCACGTGCAGGGCTTTTAACCATAAAATTGTCATGACTTAATGTTACCTTCTACTAGATAGTGACGTAATTGTTCAAATGTAATAACGCCTAAAATGTGTGATTGATCTTGTTGATAAATATAAACCCCACCTTGGCGCTGTTTTGATAACAAAGAATAGGCCTCAGCCAATGTTTCTTGATAAGAAATAGGGATTAAATGATGGGCAATAAAGGATAAGTCATCGCCATCTTCCGAGGGTTGGGTGATAGGCTCTAACCAAGTGTAATCTGACTTGTCTTGATAGTTTTGGGCAATGAGCAAAGAATCTGGCTGTGATGATAATTTTGCTAAAATATCGCCATGGTTAATTGTTTGTATTAATTCAAAATTTTCGCGCATAGCGCCCATTACACCAATACGTTGTAAAAATTTTTCAATGGGCGGTTTTCGATACACTAAATTTTGCACTTCTAACTGCATAATAATTACCGAGCGGTTGTTAAAAAATTGCCCTGAAACAACGCATGAAGTAGTAATAACTATCATGGCAGGCAGCACAATTTCAATTTGATTTGAAAGCTCTACTACTGCTAATAACGCGGCTAACGGAGCATTTAATGTTGCTGCCATAAATCCAGCCATGCCCATAAGCGCATAATCGGTGGCTATGTGTTGACCAGGCAATAATTGCATTGCAATCGATGAGGCGCACGTGCCCGCGATTGCGCCTATACCTAATATCGGCCCAACAATACCACCAGGTATGCCTAAACCTAGTGCGGTGATTGTCATGACAATTTTAGCGATGAGTAAACCCAACAATAAAATGAGACTTTGTTCGTCGGTAATAGAAAAATTCACCGCGCTAATATCAGTTCCCATTGCATAAGGAATGGAAAAGCCAATTGCCCCCGTGATAAAAGCAGCGAGTAAAAAGCGCGGAATAATATGGTATTGGCTCGAATGTTTGATGATTAAAGTTAAGTAACGGTTAAAGGCGAAGGCTAAAATTCCTAAAATGCAGCCTAATAAAACAATGGAGGGATAATGTGACCATGTGAGCTCTATCTTATTGAAATATTCAAATTCATGAGCAGGGCCAAAAAAGCTTTGGGTGATCATCGAACCGATAATGGCAGCTATCATCACAGGAATAAAAATATGGACTTTATATTCCCGTAAAATAACTTCCATAACAAAAATCACTGCGGCAATTGGCGTGTTAAAACTCGCTGAAATGCCTGCTGCAATACCGCATGCACACAAGGTGCGAATGGTGTTGTAAGGTAAATTGAGCAAGCTGCCTAAATAGCTGCTGCAAGCTGCGCCTAAATGGACAGCTGGGCCTTCACGTCCAACAGAAAACCCTGAAGCAAGGGCGATTACGGTACCAAAAAATTGATTGATGGTGTTTCTTAATGGGATGACACCATGTGCCACTTTCAAACGGTGTAAAACGAAAGGAATGCCCGTACGTAAATATTGATACCCTGTCAGTCGAGAAATTAATAAAATGAGCAAAGCACCAATAATAGGTAAATCAAAACGACTTACAGTATCTAAGGTGGTATAATCGTCTTTTTGGCTCGAATAAAAGTGTTGAAGCGCCTCAATACTTAATGTAAATAGAATAATTAACGACGCTGAAAGTGCTCCACCAATAGCGGCCAATAGGCATAATTGCCAAGAGGTTCTTGGGAGTGCTAAATGTTTTCGTAAAGAGGTTAATGACATCATATAAAGTAAATGGCTTTATCTTGTCGTTAAATAAACTAAATAGTTGTTGGATATCATAATACTTTTCAAATGAGTTGGTTAGCAAAAATAAATTTAAATACAGTCGTAGCGCGTTTGGGAAGTTTTCGTTCCGCCATTTTGTTGTTGGTATTGATCTTAACTTGTCTATTTTGCGGTTATCGTATTGGTAATTTTTTTCATGGTTTTCAAAAGCAAACTATGTTGCAGCAAAAGCAGCGTTTAGATAATTTGTATGCAAAACAAGTCGAACAAGTGCGAAGAATCAACACATTAGAAGTGGAGCTAGAAGTTGAACGTTTAGCGAATCAGAAATCACAAGCGTTATTAAAAGAAATAGAACAACAGCACTATCAGGTGAAAAAAGACTTGGCTTTTTATGAAAAGGTCATGGCTCCTGAAAAGCAAGCTGACGGTTTAGTGGTGGACAATATCGTGATTTCACCAACATCGAGCCCTAATCATTTTCGTTTTCAGGTATCGTTAGTTCAGCAAAGAGTGAAGAAACGTTACGCAAAAGGATATATTGAGCTTACCTTTTCTGGCAGTTTAGAAAACAAACCGCATAAAATGGATTTGCTTGCTGTTTCAAGTTTAACGAAAAAGCAACTTGAATTTAGCTTTCAGTATTTTCAAATAATTGAAGGTGAATTTACCTTACCTGAAAATTATATGCCTGAAAAAATATCACTCTCTGCAATTTTGCCAAAAGGGAAATGGCAAGACTACCATAGAATAGACGATGATTATTTATGGCAAAATGTTCTTGAAAATATTTCACAAACTCATCCGCTAATACTTGACTGATTTAGTCAAGTTTAAGATAATCCACCCCGTTTTTATAAGAGATCGTAGAACCCATGTCTGAAACTGAATTACCTATTAAATTTTCTGATGCAGCTGCTAGTAAAGTATTAGCATTAATCACTGAAGAAGAGAATCCTAATTTAAAATTACGAGTTTACGTAACTGGCGGTGGCTGTTCAGGTTTCCAATATGGCTTTACTTTTGATGAAAAAGTTAATGAAGGCGATATGACCATTGAAAAGCAAGGAGTGGTCATGGTGATCGACCCAATGAGCTTACAATACCTTGTTGATGGTGAAGTAGATTATGTTGAAGGGTTAGAAGGTAGCCGCTTTTTAGTCAATAATCCTAACGCTTCGACTACTTGTGGTTGCGGTGCTTCATTCTCGATTTAAGCATAATTTCTCTTCTCTCTATAAGTTCTTATTTTAAAACCGACTGTTCAGTCGGTTTTTTGTTCATATCTTACCAATTAAATGCTATAAACTCGTAGTATTCTAGTTAACACTTTGTTGCAAATACCTTTTAGACAAATAGCTATCGCCACAATAAACTACGCTTTCTAACGTAATGCAGCGCTCAATTAAATAAAGGATTGTTATGAAACAAGCCCAAAATGGACTTCAGTGGTTAGCTGAACGCCCATATGTTATTGCTATTTCTATTACTATTGTTTTAGTGCTTTGGATGGCATCAGGCTTAATGCAAGCTCAAGAAATTCCTAAGAAAATAGATAAAACCAACACGGTTATTCCTAAAGTGAAAGTGGAAACTTTTCAAGCGGAGAATGTCAGTGACTCTGTCGAGCTTTATGGTCGAACAGAGCCTGATCGTATTACCACGCTAAAAGCAGAAATTTCGGGAAAAATCATCGAAGTATTAGCGAAAAGAGGCTCTCGCGTTGAAAAAGGGCAAATAATTGCTCGCCTAGAAATCAATGATTTAGAGTCGCAACTTGAGCGTAGCAAAGCATTATTAAAACAGAGAGAAATCGAGTTTAAAGGCGCGAAAAAATTAAACGCTGATGGTTACCAAGGTGAAGTTCAAGTAAGCAGCGCGGCGGCAAACTTGGCAGCAGTAAAAGCAGAGATCACGCGTTATCAAATAGCGATTGAAAATACTGTGATCAGAGCGCCATTTGATGGCGTATTAAATACTCGATATGTAGAACAAGGCGATTATGTTCAAAGTGGCGATGATATTGCCATGATTGCAGATTTAGACCCATTAATTGTCCGCGCTTATGTGACGGAAAATCAAATATCTCAACTATCTGTGGGTCAAAAAGCGAATATTCGTTTATTGAATAAATCAAATACTCAAGGCGAAGTTAGGTACATCGCCAGCGTTGCCGATGCGAATACCAACACCTTTAAAATTGAAGTGACTATCGACAATAACAATTATGAGTTACTCGCCGGTTTAAGTAGTGAAGTGGATATTTCTTTAGAGCAAGTACCTGCGATTAAAATCTCTCCAGCGTTATTAGCCCTCGATGAAATGGGTAATATTGGCGTTAAAACAGTGAATAATAAAAAAGTGGTTTTTACCCCGATTAATGTCGTTAAAAGTGAAAACGATGGATTATGGCTGACAGGTTTAGGTCAACAAGCAGATATTATTACCTTAGGGCAGGGTTTTGTTAGAGCTGGTGATGAAGTTGAAGCTGTGATGGCTAATAAGGAATTGTAATGTTTACCATTATAGAAGCGGCTTTGGCGAGAACTCGTTCAGTACTGTTAATTTTTGCCTTGTTATTAATCACAGGGGCAATTACGTACGCCAATATCGCTAAAGAGTCTAATCCCGATATTACCATCCCGATGATTTATGTCTCTATGGTGCACGACGGCATTTCACCTGAGGATGCCGAAAGAATGTTAGTGCGCCCGATGGAAAAAGAGCTGAAATCTATCGCTGGTATTAAAGAGATGACAGCCAATGCCAGCGAAGGACACGCTTCGGTGACGATAGAGTTTTTAGCGGGCTTAGATCCTAAAGAAGCGTTAGCGGATGTCAGAGATAAAGTGACATTGGCAAAAGCGAAACTGCCGTCAGAATCTGAAGAACCTGAAGTACATGAAATTACTATGGCAAATCAAGTGCCAGCGGTGACGGTGATTTTATCTGGACCTGTGACAGAGCGAGGTTTATTGACGCTTGCTCGCGATCTCAAAGATAAAATAGAAGGCATGAAAGAAGTACTCGAGGTTGATATTGGTGGTGACCGTGAGGATATGGTTGAGATTATCGTCGATCCATTATTGATGGAAAGTTACGGTTTAGACCAAAATGATATTTATAATCTCGTAGAACGTAACAACCGCCTCGTGCCAGCAGGAACTATGGATACAGGTAAAGGTCGATTTGCGATAAAAGTGCCTTCTGTTTTTGAAACGGTACAAGACTTATTAGAGCTGCCGATTAAAGTCGATGGCGATAAAGTGATCACATTTCAAGATGTATCTACTGTACGCCGTGCATATAAAGACCCATCAACATTTGCGCGTTTAAATGGTGAACGCTCGATCTCATTAGAAGTAAAAAAACGCTCTGGTGAGAATATTATCTACACCGTTGATAACGTCAAAGCTTTGATTGAAGAAGAACGAGTGCGTTGGCCAAATCAAGTTGTGGTGGATTATGTGGGTGACCAATCGTTAGATGTAAAAGATACCTTAAGTGATTTACAAAACAACGTGCTTTCTGCCGTGTTACTTGTAGTCATTGTAGTTATTGCGGCCTTGGGGACTCGCTCTGCCATGTTAGTGGGTTTAGCCATTCCTGGGGCGTTTTTAACCGGTATTTTAGTGTTAGCTATTTCTGGGTTAACCGTCAACATTGTTGTGCTTTTTGGTTTGATCATGGCGGTTGGCATGCTGGTTGACGGAGCTATAGTTGTGACAGAATTTGCTGATCGAGAGATGAATGAAGGTAAACCACGTCATATCGCCTATGGCAAAGCAGCGCGCAGAATGGCATGGCCTATTATCGCCTCAACAGCAACAACCTTAGCTGCTTTTGCTCCTTTGATGTTTTGGCCAGGAATGATGGGAGAATTTATGAAATATCTACCCATCACCTTAATCGCGGTACTGACAGCGTCATTAGCTATGGCATTAGTTTTTGTACCAACATTAGGCACCGTTTTTGGCAAATCTCGTGTGATCAGCGAAGAAGAAAAACAGCAAGTTGAACGTTCTGAAGAAGGTGATTTAGACCATTTAACGGGCTTTACGGGGAAATACATCGCGTTGTTGAAAAAAGCGATCACGCATCCGTGGAAAATAGTTGCGGGTACCATAGCAATGTCGGTTTTCGTGATGTGGTTATATGGCGAATCAGGGCTTGGTGCGGTATTTTTTCCAGAAATAGAACCCAATAGCGCAACAATCATTGTGCGCTCACATGGTGATTTATCTGTTCATGAAAAAGATGCGATCATGCGAGACATTGAAACGCGTATTTTAGACATGGAAGAAATTAAAACCTTATATACCTTAACAGGTGGTAATGACATTATTGGCTCATTCCAAGTGAACTTTATTAATTGGCAATATCGTCGTCCATCAGATGAAACAATCGCAGAAATTCATCAACGCACTAGTGATTTAGCTGGGGTTGAATTAGAAGTACGTAAAAATGAAGACGGGCCGCAAAACGGTAAAGACTTACGAATTGAATTAAGTTCACGTTTTCCTGACAAACTCGATGATTCAGTGAAAATAATTCGCAATGCTTTACTTAGCTCTGGCAAATTTACAGACATTGAAGATTCTGGCTCTAAACCCGGTATTGAATGGCAGCTCAAAGTGGATCGTTCAAAAGCAGCAACTTATGGCGCTGATGCTGCAATTGTTGGCTCTACCGTACAAATGGTAACTAACGGGTTGAAACTGGGGGAATATCGTCCAGATGATGTTGATGACGAGCTAGATATTCGCGTTCGCTTTCCTGAAGAAAAACGCAATATTGGTCGTTTAGACACGTTACGAGTAAAAACCTCAGCAGGTTTAGTACCTGTGAGCAGTTTTGTTGAACGTAAAGCTGCACCTAAAGTTGATACTATTCATCGTACTGATGGCAAGCGTGTTGTGACTATTCAAGCAAATTTAGTGACGGGTGCGCAATTGTTAACAGAATTACCTTTGCTTGAGGCTAAGTTTCCCGAATTAGGTATAGATCCTACCGTTGAGCTAAGTATTAAAGGTCAAAATGAAGATCAGCAAGAATCTCAAGACTTTCTTGTCAATGCTTTTGGTATCGCGCTGTTTGTGATGGCGATCATATTAGTGACGCAATTTAATAGTTTTTATCAAGCATTTTTGATTTTAAGTGCGGTAATTTTTTCAACGGTGGGGGTGTTTCTCGCGTTAATTATTGCTCAAAAGCCTTTTGGTATTGTAATGGGCGGCATTGGAGTAATTTCTCTTGCGGGAATTGTAGTGAATAACAATATCGTGCTTATTGATACTTATAATGTCTTGAGAAAAGAAGGTATTTCACCCGTTGATGCCATTTTAAGAACTGGCGCGCAACGATTAAGACCTGTTATGTTGACGACAATCACCACTATTTTAGGTTTGTTACCTATGGTGTTACAGGTGAATTTAGACTTTTTTAATCGAACCGCAGTTTTTGGTGCACCATCAACACAATGGTGGACACAATTAGCAACAGCCGTTGCTGGTGGTTTAGCGTTTGCGACAGTGCTAACTTTAGTATTGACCCCTTGTTTAATTGTCTTAAGAGATAGAAATCGAAGTGCAAGAAAGGGCAGAAGTAAACTATCGTTTATGAAAAAACTGACACGAGTTAAAAGTGCAGCGTAGATATAGTTTATTAATTTAAGAGGTATAATTTTAAGAATTATATTTTTCAAAAACATACTAAAAATGACTGAATTTGTTCGGTCATTTTTTTGTCTTTTGCATTTTAAATAAAAGCACGTTTTCTGGTACTATCATTTACTAAGATACACTCCTTACTATATTACTTTGAGGCAATACACACTAATACCCTTGCTTCAAAATATTGATGCTAGGAAGTGACTCTATCAACTATACGGTAAAGT
>DAINNQ010000029.1:0-11590 GCA_036735825.1 Alteromonadaceae bacterium
AACCTTGGTAGTATTCATAGCAGTTTATCTGCAACTCAAAAAATGGAACAAATTAAGGCAATTCAGCAAAACGCTACCGTTGCCATGGTCGGTGATGGTATAAATGATACACCCGTTTTTGGTGCAGCTCATGTGGCTATTGCGATGGGCAGCGGCACTGATATTGCCAAAAGTGGCGCAGATGTAATTTTATTAAATAATGCCCTCAGTTCAATTAATACCTTGTTATATGTGGCTAAAAAAACGAAGCATATTATATGGCAAAACTATGGCTGGGCATTTGGATATAATGCTATTGTTTTACCTTTAGCGGTATGCGGTTACATAACGCCCTACTTTGCTGTTATTGGCATGTCGTTAAGCTCTATTTTAGTGATCACAAATTCTTTAAGATTACTGAAAACCAAAGAGAAAATAATAAAAGGTCAAGAGCTGTGCTAGTTAACATGAGTCACCTCAATAAAATAGGCAAAAAACGATGAGTATTATTTACGTTTTGATCCCAATAGCTATCTTACTCACGTTATTAGGTTTGTATTTATTTTTTTGGGCGGTAAAAACCGACCAGTTTGAAGACCTTGAAAAACAAGGGCTGAGTATTCTTTTTGAAGATGATAAAGATCAGCCAAAGTCTAACAGTAAAAATTCTGCTGCAGAATTACCAACAAATGAGCAAACGAATCCCTACGAACAAACTCAAGCTTCAGATACTGAAGAAAAACGTTGATTGATGATCAACGCGGTAAATAAATCATCATTACAAGACAAAAAATGACGACAAACCAGAAAAATGGTAACCAACGTTTTCTTCTCGCCAAACTGCCCTCTGGGTTCTTTAGACTTAATAACATACCGCAGTTTTGACAAGCTTGTGGTTTAGTCATTTCTCGCTTTTTCTTACTTGAGCTATTAATTGATTGATTACTTGAATTATGACTAGCGCTTTTACAAGAACTATCATTAGCTTCTTCACTCGTGTGACCAGAGTTAGCATCATGTAGACTGTCTTCAACATCATTTAACGTTTGACAGAATAAACAACGAATAGATTCTTTAGTCATAATCAGTGACTCGTTAATTGGTGATAAAGTTGTGGTAACCGTAACGGCAATTGCGCAGGCTTTAAGATCACAGTGTAACCATCGCTGCCGAATAAATACGGCAAGTAATCTTCAGCCTCAACATCAATGGTGATACAAAACGGTTTAATGCCAAGCTTTTTGGCTTCACTGATCGCCTGATGCGTATCTTCTATGCCAAACCTTCCTTCATAATGATCTATATCATTGGGTTTACCATCCGTTAAGATCAACATAAGCTTTTGGCTAGTGTTTTGCTCAGTGATTATTTTTGTCGCTTGGCGAATAGCTGCGCCCATACGCGTATAAAACCCAGGACGAATGGCTTGAACTCGTCCACGAATACTGTCGTTATAGGGCTCATTAAAGTTTTTTAACAAGCTAAACCTAACATGGCTTCGTCTAACGGATGAAAAACCATACATGGCAAAACTATCACCTACCGTATTTAATGCTTCAGCAAACAACAATAAACTGTCTTGTACCACATCAATCACACGACTTTCATCGGTTAAATGTGCGTCTGTCGACATGGATAAATCAGCGAGCAACAAAGTAGAAATGTCGCGATTATTGCCGCGAAAACTTTGGTACAAGCCTTTTTCTTGCGTTGGAGATAGTTGACTTTCAACATGAAAATCAAGCCATGCGGCTAAATCTAACTCTTCTCCTTGTGTTTGAGCTTTTAACCAATAACGAACACTTTGTAATTGCTCGAATTGTGCTTGGATCACTTTTGCCGTTTTTTGTAGCCTTGCTGGTAATTTCTTAGAAACGCAATCTTTTGGCAACATAGGTTGAAGCAGACATCTGTCTTCTTCAAGTTGTTGTTTTTTATAATTCCACTCAGGAAGTTTAATGCCATCACCTAAGGGAATATCGTCTTCTGACGCCGAAGGTAAATCAAGGTCGATTTTTATATTGGCACTTTTTTGATTTTGTTGTTGAGACAATGTGATTTTGTCTAAATCTTCTGCCACTCGATGGTATTCTTCTTCGTCTTCTTCACTGTCATCACTGCCGCGATCTAGCTTGCTAAATTCACTCCACGAAAACAGACTTTCTAAGCGAAAAATCATCATGCCGTCTTTACTTTCTGGAGAGTCCATACGCTCTGCTTTTTTACGACTGGCTTTACTTTTATGGATGGAATGTTTGTTATCTGTATCTGCTTGTTCGGCTATTTCATTGTCTTCATGTTCTGGCAATAACTGAGGATTTAATTGTGCTGAGGGGTATAACCATAAATACACCGCTTGTGGTGCATAATTAACCAATGGAAATGCTTTCACGCTTCCAGGATCAGTAACTGCATCTATAATTGCTTGTTCCATTTGCTGTTCGGCAATGGGACGTTTACTGTGATCAGCTCGGGTGTTGATAAAAGCTTGGGCAAGCCGCTGATAACGAGGAATTAATGATGGGAATTTGGTTAAAACATCCACAACCAGTTGTTGATTATCTATTGCCCAATGGCTAAATTTTTGTTGATGATTGGCAGCAAGTACTGCTAGCCAAATATAAAGATCACGATTTAATTTAACAGAAGGAAAAACAGCCAGCGATTCAGGTAAACGGAGACTTTCTTCGTCTTGCCATGCTAATGATATTTGCTGATTTTCACCGGAAATTTTTTGTAAAAACGTTCTACGTGATAAATATTCTCGAGCAGATGCTGCTTCAATTCGCTTGATCACGTCACCACCTAGTGCTCTAAAAACCACACCTACCGATTTATTAACGTCAGTAAAATTTACTCGAGCATGTTCAAAATCAACACTTGCTTTGCGCGTAATGTATTTATGCCAAATACCGCCAACCCACTCTTCCATAACGTAACCGTTCTGCCTATTTATCTACAACAGTTGTGAGCTAAATACTAACAAGCGATAGAAAAAGATATTGTGATATATATCAAGACAATGGTGACTATTCTTTTGTTTCTATTTTAAGATTGGGCAAATCCGTTGTCGCAATGGTATGAAGCACTAAACCGACCATAAAAAAGAAAAAGCAGACAGCGCCAACGCTTGATTTCATCACCATATCTTCGGTATCTAAAATCGTGACTAAATACCCACCAGAAATCACCGCTATGACAATAGATAAATAGCTGATCACTTTTGATATTTTTTGTAATTTTCGTTTCGGTGTTCTTACTACCTTATTATCGTGAGTCAAAATAGTTCCTCTAATTAAAAAAAAGCCGCAACATTAATTGCTACGGCTTTATAAACATGATTGGTATTACGCTTAGCTAATTATGCTTTTTCTTTAATAAAGAAACTTGCAAGATAAGCGATTAATCCGAATAGGAAGAATACACCTGCTATTTCACGTAACCAGTAGAAAATGGCAAGTTTATCTTGGGTTGCCATAAAGTTAAGCGCTTCACCTGTTTCAGGTAAACGTTGTAACCATACTTGTAGCACACCTGCGCCTGTTAAGAATAAGGTAATAAATACCATAGCAACAGTCATTAACCAGAAGCCCCACATTTCCCATACTTGTGCGCGATTACAATTTGCTTCACCAATGCCACGAATTTTCGGCATTGCGTAAGAAATAATCGTCATAACTATCATGGCATACGCACCATAGAAAGCCATGTGACCATGTGCAGCAGTAATTTGTGTACCATGTGTATAGTAGTTTACTGGCGCCAAAGTGTGTAAGAAGCCCCAAACACCTGCACCTAGGAATGACATGACTGCAGTACCTAGCGCCCATAAAGTAGCGGCTTTATTTGGATGCTCACGACGACGACGGTTCACCATATTAAAGGCATATAACACCATAGCAAAAAATGGTAACGGCTCTAATGCTGAGAATATTGAACCAACCCACTGCCAGTATTCAGGTGTTGCTAACCAATAGAAGTGGTGACCAGTACCTAAGATACCTGTGATCAACGCCATCGCAATAATCACGTATAACCATTTTTCAATGACTTCACGGTCAACACCTGTGGTTTTAATTAAGATGAACGCTAAAATCGCACCCATAATTAATTCCCACACACCTTCTACCCATAAATGAACAACAAACCACCAGAAATATTTATCTAGGGCAATGTTTGATGGGTTATAGAATGAGAATAAGAAAAACACCGCTAAACCAACTAAACCGGTCAATAACACCATATTGATGGCAGTTTTACGACCTTTTAGAATTGTCATACCTAAGTTGAATAAAAAGCCTAGTGCAACAATGACAATACCGATTTTAGTAATCGTCGGTTGTTCTAAAAATTCACGTCCCATGGTGGGGAAATATTCGTTACCAGTGATATGGGCTAACGTTGAATAAGGCACGAGTAAGTAACCTAAAATCGTTAATACGCCTGCAGCAGCAAATACCCAGAATAAAATAATCGCTAATTTAGGACTATACAGTTCGGTTTCTGACTCTTCAGGTACTAAGTAGTACGCAGCGCCCATAAAGCCAAACAATAGCCAAACTATAAGCAAGTTCGTGTGCACCATACGGGCAACGTTAAACGGGATAGCGCCAGCGAGAAAATCACCAACAACGTATTGAAGTCCCATCAATAGGCCAAATAAAATTTGTCCAACGAATAAGATCAATGCAAATACAAAATAAGGCTTTGCGACCGCTTGAGATTGATATTTTAAAGTACTCATGCTCTTACCCTTCATCATTTGGTGGCCAATCATTTACATCCATTTCTGCAGTAAACTTCAGAAACTCTGATAAATCATCGATCTGTTGATCATTAAGATGAAAATTAGGCATTTGACGACGACCAGGGATATTCAACGGTTGAGCATTCATCCAACCTTTCATAAACCCTTTAAACGTTTCAATGTTTCCACCACCACGACGAACATAAACATTGCCTAGCTCAGGTGCATAATATGCTCCTTCACCAACTAATGAATGACATCCTACACAGTTGTTATCTTCCCATAGCGCCTTACCGCGCGCGACAGACTCACTCAGATTGACACGATTGTCTCTCTTTGGCATTTCTTTGGTTGTATGAAAGGTTAAGCTCAGAAATATTAAAAAGAAGAAGACACTTCCGCCATAGTAAATATTACGAGCCATGCCTTTCGTAAAGCTTTCTGACATGGTATTTCCCTTATTAAAAGTAATAAAAGCAGTCTCATAATAAACAGGAATTCAAAGATAAAAGTTGATGGAAATCAATTTTTTAGAAATGTGTAACGAAATATAATGAAAAGCTTAACAACCTTGCGCTATATCAACAAAAATCCCAATAAGTTGTCTAAAAAATAGGGAGTTTTTTAGCCATAGCACGGGCAACATTGAACATCCCCAAAAGCACTAATAAAGCATGAATGGTAACAAAATACACAAGCATCACCATCACCAGCGCTTCTATTTCATTTCCTAGCAAAATAACAAGAGAAGGCACCAACACTAAAAGCACACCTGCAATCACTGATAATTGCACAGCTCGGTATAAATGAATGCGTTGCCAATCTAAAATAGTGTGGTTGCGTTTAAATAACCAAAGTAAGTAGAAAAAGCTGATACCAGGCAATAACAGTAAATTAGCAAGATAAAGAGATTGATAAATTATGGCATTATTCTTTTTATTGCTTTGTTGAACACTTGTCATCATCGCCAATATCGCCCTTTTCTAACTAAAAATATACTAATAAGAATGCGCTTATCGTTAAATAAGATAGATTAACGAAATAATCATCGGTATTAATAAAACATAACTTAGCAACAATAGTCGCCATTTTCTAGGTGCATGTTTTAGTTCCATAAATACATCAACAATTTGCTGACCTTTAATAAACACTATGGCTAACACAGTAAAAACAAACACCTTTCGTTGCTGAAAAATGTCACTAATATAAACCGACAAAAGTGTCAGTAGAATTAATATTAACCAACTGATAATAAAGTCATTGGATACAACTTTACGAAACAGGCTGTTATCTTGATTATTTGTCATATTTACTCTCTTTTACAATCAATGACAAGCAGGTTAAATCACATAAATGAGTGGAAATAAAATAATCCATAACATATCAACCATATGCCAATAACAAGCACCAGCTTCAAAGCCAGAAACATTATTTTTATAATAACCGCTCGATACTTTCGTCATCATATAAATCAAAATCACCATCCCAAGTAAAACATGCATGAAATGAAACAAGGTGATCAAAAAATATAAAGTAAAAAAGGTGTTCGTTTCAATATCAATTCCTTGAGCGAAAAGTGATTGATACTCCCATCCTTTAACAAACAAATAAATCACAGCAAATAAATTGGCCGTTAACAGCCATTGCTGAGTTAATTTATTATCGTTACGCTTAAGAGCGCCAACTGCTAAAGCAACAAATAAACTACTGGTGATTAAGGCAATGGTATTGATCAACCCTGCTAATGGGTGTAGTTGCTGTTTGCTCTGGGCATACATTTGTTCGTTAAGTTGTTCTGAAATGGCAAAGCCGATAAAAAAAATGGCAAAAACCGTTAATTCCGCCAAAATAAAAAACCACATGGCGAGATCACCAGGTAGTTTTTTCGTTAGCTCATGAGTATTTCCTGATGGAATTTGAGGTAAAACTGCATCACTCATCAAAATATATTCGCGCAACATCCATCAGAGCATTTACCGTTTGTGGATCATCAGATAAAGGTTCGGCTAAACAACAACGGCAAACATCGAGAGGTTTCATACCGCTTGACATCATTTTTGCGGCATAAATCAGTAAGCGAGTTGATGCCACTTCATCGAGATCGTTTTGTTCTAACTTTCTTAGCGCTTGAGCTAATTCAACCAATTGATAAGCTAAATGTGGATCAGCCCCTGTTTCTTTGATCAGAATATTTTGTTCAATGTTAGATTCAGGATAATCAAAACGTAAAGCCACAAAGCGTTGTCGCGTACTTGGTTTCATGCCTTTGAGTAAATTTTGATAACCTGGATTATAAGATACTACCAACATAAAATCAGGATGAGCTTCAATTAATTCACCTGTTCGCTCCAATGGTAATATACGGCGGTCATCAGCAAGAGGATGCAACACCACAGTGGTATCTTTTCTTGCTTCTACCACTTCATCTAAATAACAAATGCCGCCTTCACGCACCGCTTTAGTGAGCGGGCCGTCTTGCCAATAGGTACCATTAGGACCAATTAAATGACGACCAACTAAATCAGCGGCAGTTAAATCGTCATGACAAGAAACAGTATACAAAGGTTTATTTAGCTTTTGCGCCATATGTGCGATAAAGCGCGTTTTACCGCAACCTGTTGGCCCTTTAATCAGTACAGGTAATTGATGCTGATTGGCATAGGTAAATAACTCAATTTCATTATGTTGTGCTTGATAAAATAATGCCTGCTCTTGTTTATTCTGCTCTAGTTCATCTTGCTCTTGTAAATCAATCGGGTTTGTCGCGACAGCTTTCATAGTTCGTCATCATCATGTTACTTTTGTCACAAGATACCGATAAGTGCTATATCGCGCAAACGAGAATGATACTTAATTGATATCGATCAATAAGCCGCTATATCTTTGCTTTCGCATAAGCTATTTCATTGCTTATTCATTTTAAGGCCCATAAAATGCGAAGAAATAACGAAACTAAATACCTATCAAGGCTACCAGCGAGTAATATTAGATGATTAAACTTTTTAAAGAATTAATGACAATGACCAATGAGCAACCTGCCCCTCAACGTTTATTATTCCTTTTTGCCAATGCAGAGGCGACTAACCCTAAGAAAAGTAAAAAGCATCAGCGCGGTACCATCTCACCTGTAATGTGTGTTGATAAACTACCAGAAGAATTATCAACCTTTGAAGCACTCGTTAAAGAAGCAGATTCCATTGAAAAAAACTGGAATTTTGTTTTTATCGCCAGTTTAAGTGGTGAACAGGGTGTTGCGCCAACAACAGACGAAGCAGAGCCTTATTTAAACAAAATGGCGAACGATATTGAAACAGGTAATGGTATTGACCGTTACGTAGTTTTTGATCGTGAAGAAAACCCTATCGAACTTGAATCGAATCATTAATATAGCGTTTTAAAAAGTGAAACCTCGTCCAACACAAGCAATGCAACAGCTGATTGAAGAAATTCAATCAGCATTGCCATTTGGTTTATCTGAGCACGATATTTGTGCGGGAGTATGTGTTGGCTGCCCGAAAAAATCGATGGAATATATCAGTTCAGAAATAGATTACTGGCAATGCCGATTAGCCAATAATGAAACGCCGACCTTAGGTGACATAAGCGATCTCGCCAGAATCGGCAAAAAAGTTTACCGCGCTATGGCGAAAAACAACTTGATTTAACCATTATTTTCGTTGTTGTGACACATATTTAATTCTTCCTAACAAATCCTAATCTCAAATATTTTCTGCTAGCTTTTCGTTCGCAATTATTGCTTTCATCATTTCTTGGACAATTAAGTACTACACAGATCTAGGGTTTATTTGGGCAATAAGCCTTGGGTTATTTGCAATTATTTTTCCACAGCCTATTGTAAATATATTCTTCTCACTAGAAGTTGATAGTGATCTGTAATAAAGGAGTAAGATAATGAGTTATGTGGATGGTTTTGTATTAGCTGTACCGAAAGAAAATAAAGAAATTTATATCAAGCATGCCATTGATGCCGCTAAGGTTTTCAAAGAATATGGCGCGTTGAGTTTAGTGGAATGTTGGGGAGATGATGTACCAGAAGGAGAAATTACCTCCTTTCCTTTAGCGGTAAAATGCCAAGAAAATGAAGTAGTCTGTTTTTCTTGGCTAACTTGGCCTTCAAAAGAAATACGCAATGAAGGCATGGAAAAAGCGATGGCGGATCCAAGATTATCACCTGAAAACAATCCCATGCCATTTGACGGAAAACGGATGATTTATGGCGGTTTCAATATCATCGTCAATGAATAAAACCAATTGAAACCAGTTAATGCGAAACGAATAAAGCAAGATACAGTTTCGCTTTTCATCAAAAATTCAATATAGCAATATAAAACTATAAAAATAGAATTTATAATGCTAAATCAATTAGTTGTAAATTACTTTTTTGGAAAAAAATGGAAGAACTTAATCAACAATTAGATTTTATCATTGAGCTAGATCGGCTCAAGGGTGTTTATCGACAAGCACTTGTGAAAACAGACAAAAATAGGTTTGAAAATAGTGCCGAACATAGCTGGCACATTTCATTAACTGCTCAAATACTTTATGAATACGCTGTAGAAAACGTTAATATTTCACGTGTAATGAGTATGCTACTTATCCATGATATTGTTGAGATAGATGCGGGGGATATGTTTGCTTTTTCAGATGATAAAGACCTTAAAGAACAAGAAAGTAAAGAAATTTCAGCAGCGAAACGAATTTTTGGTTTATTACCTGAAAAACAATTTCATACATACAATCAATTATGGCTTGAGTTTGAAAAAGCTGAAACCATAGATGCTAGATTTGCTAAAGCAATGGATCGTGTTTTACCTTTGTTGCAAAATATGAGAAATGAAGGTGGTAGTTGGGTTAAAAACAAGGTAAAGAAATCTCAAGTTATAAAACGAAATCAATATCTTGAAGGTTTAGCTCCTCAATTGTGGTTATACGTTTGTCAGCAAATTGATCACGCAGTAAAACAAGGCTGGTTAATTGATTCGTAGTAGCCTAATAGTTGATGATTAATAAAAATAAACGTAATTATTTTCGCATTCATCACTTATGTTAACTAGTAATAAATACACGAAATAAAAACAGTTGAGCAACTCTTATACATCAATCAGAGTTGCTTTTTTGTCATTGATATTGTCTTTGTAACTTTGGTATTTTAAAACGAAATAACCGACTCACTAGTCACTACCGCAGTACCGCCTACTCGAATGGTTAAGTCTTGCGTCTTCTTATTGTCCATTTCCATATGCAAAATGCTTTTACGTGAGTCATTTGCACCACGTTGAATAGCAAAAGTGTGTGTACCTTCCTGCACATTGTCATGAGCACAAATGTGATTAGCAAAAGCAGCTAAAACGCCACCTATTGGTGGATCTTCTTTAAATGAAATAGCAGGTCCTAATAATCGGCCATGAAAATCAGCTGGATTATCATCGGTATTATTCGCGAATAAAAAGATTTCTTGAGCTAACGATGATGGCGCAGATGAATTACTCCATTTTGCTAAATCAAACCGTGCTTCTCTTATCGCATGATAAGATTTTATCGGCACAATTAAATATGGATAGCCACAAGAAACGATCAACGGCTTATATTTATCAAAACCTATGTCAGCAGGTGATAAGGACAACATTGCCGCTAATTCTGAATGAGTAGGTGTGTAATGATCAATTGCTGCGTGTGTATGATAAGTTTGTTGAATAATCGAAGGTTTACCGTCTTTTTGCGTAATATAGGTATCAACACTTTGATCTTTATTGAACAAGGTTAACAACGTATGTTGCTCAGTTAACTCAATTATTTTAGCTTCAGCTAGGACATGGCTGGCAGCCAACACATTATGAACACCCATACCTATTTCACTAAGGGGAGTAAAAACCTTTAACGTTTTGCCCTGCTTTTGCGCATGATCAAAAACAAACACGGTATTTGACGTACACACTTCACTGGCTAATTGTTGCATTTGATAGTCTGACAAACCATCAGCTTGTGGAAATACTGTTAGAGGTACACCTAAAAATGGTTGATCAGTAAAAACATCGACGGTGTAATAGGTATACTTCATGGCTCAACCCTTAATTTTAATCGTAGCATCTTATATTTGTTATTTTTAATGGATAAAAATAATGAAACTTTCTTATCTTTCTATATTTAATAAACAAAATAAAAGCAAAGCCTATACCAAGTCCATAAATCACCCTAACCACTTGAATATATTGATGATATTTAGATAGAACAATATAAGTATTTATTGACCTGCTTTGTTTTAGTGCAAAACGGATAATAACGATACAAAAAGGTGCAAAACACTTGCAAAAATAAAGCTTAGTTAGCTAAATATTGTTTTTAACATTTAGCGTGTTATTCTAGATTTTTACCTTAGAAAATATCTTGTTATGCCAATGCAAACCATGTCAACCAAAGAAGTTAGCGTTTCCATTATCGGCGCTTTTTTTGCGACATTATGTGCTTCATTTTTCAGTAGTAGTATTTTAGAAGCTGAAAATATGCCGATGGTTTTAGCGTCAACTGGCGCGTCAGCTATGTTGATTTTTGGTATTCCCTATAGTCCTGTATCTCAACCTTGGCCAGTGGTTGGGGGACACCTACTTTCTGCTTTCGTTGGCATTAGCGCTTATTATTTAGTTCCGAACCCAATACTTGCGTCGTCGTTAGCCATAGGTATTGCCATGTGGCTTATGCATGCAACTGGCAGTATGCACCCACCTGGTGGAGCTACAGCAGTAACAGCCGTAATAGGTGGTGGTGCCATTCATGAGCTAGGTTATTATTTTGTTATTGTGCCGGTGTTTTTTAATTCAATTATCTTAATTTCAATTGCTATGGCGG
>DAINNQ010000029.1:11620-14592 GCA_036735825.1 Alteromonadaceae bacterium
TTGTTATTTCCGAATATGAGGCATTAACAAACGAATCAAGAAAAAGTAATTTTATTTTTGATAATTTACATAGATAGCTTTTATTTTTTAAAAACAGATATAAAAAAACAGATAAAAAAGGCACGTTTAAAATCAAACTATGCCTCTGACTATACTGCCAAAATCTTCCTATTTATCAAATAATTTATCTAACAATTTTGTGATTTGGTTTTAACTATCTAAATGAATTTAAACCCCATTAAATATGAATATTTTCTTCTGCAAATCTAATGGGCACACCTTCAATTGTTGCTTGTTCAACCAAACTTTGAATATACGCTTGAATGGCAAGATGTGAGGCACTGTTCACTAAATATCCACGTACTTTCTCACTCACCATGTCGTAATCAAGCTGTTTACCTTCAATTTTACGGTTGATATTTACAACATGGAAACCGTAACGTGATTCAATCGCTTTATCAGAGAGCCCTTCAGATAACGGCATTAATTGTCTTTCAAATTCAGGAACCGTTTGCCCTTTACTTAATTGGCCTAAATTTCCACCGCTTTCTTTTGATGGGCAAGCAGAATACTCTTTTGCTAATGCTGCGAAACTTGACGGCTCGTCATGCGATTTTTCTTGTAACAGTTGGCTGATGATAACATTGGCATTGTTTTTTGCCGCATCACGCCCTTCAATATCATCTTTTGCTGCCGCTAATAAAATATGATCAACTTCCATTAATGGCATAGTCATAAATTTTTCTTTGTTATTTTCATAATATCGCTGACAAACTTCTTCTGTCGGGTCATCGTAACGAATATTTTCACTGAGTAATTTCTGAATTGCCGCTTCTTCTTCATCAGCACTAATTTGAGCACCATCAGCTAGTTTTTTAGCTTCATTTAATAAAAGATAACGAATGACTAATGCTTGCCCTGCTTGTTGAACAACCGTAGGAAAATTATCACTGGCATGATATTGCAATTCATTAGCGAGATCAGATTCTGGAATAACAACACCGTTAACTTTAATAACTGGTAAATCTTCTTTAGAAGGTGTGGTGGCTGTTTGTGTGCCGCATGAACTACTCATAATTTTACTACTCTAGTTAATTGTTACTGATTTACGTTTAATATTTGATAAGAAAATAATCTGTTTATTTATAGTTTGCTCAACATCAAATTATTTTATTATCAATTATTAATTGCTTGGTCTTTTTTCTATCAGTTGGGGCTTAATCGTTTATATTTTAAAAATTGTAGGCCGAATCACTCGACCTACAATTTCACAAAAGTGAGACATTATCTTTGACGTACTAATTGATAGTTACGAGCAAAGTATTTCACTGGCACACTGATCACATGCACTAAACGAGTGAATGGGAACACGAGCAACATAGTTAAACCAACAAACACGTGCAGTTTATAAATGATGCCTACTGGTGCAATAGATGCTGCAGCGTCAATGCCTTGTAAAAGCACAATACTTTGCGCCCAGTTGCCTAGCATAACCATCACGCTACCATCTAAATGGCTCATTGAAGCAAAAATAGTCGCTAAACCAAGGAGTAACTGTACTAACAATAAAACCAAGATAAAAATATCTGAGCTTTTAGAAACAGCACGCACGCGTGGATTGTTTAAACGGCGATTTAATAACATCACTAAGCCAATTAAACATAACACACCAAAGAAACCACCACTAACCATCGCAAGTAACTGTTTATTAGCACTTGAAATAAAGTGATGATAAAGCGACTCTGGCATTAACAAACCAACAAAATGTCCACATAACACAAAAATAATGCCGATGTGAAATAAGTTGCTTGCTACACGAAAGCCTTTTTGATCTAACAGTTGGCTAGAATCAGCTTTCCATGAATAAGGTTCACGATCATATCTGATCCACGAACCAACAATCAGCACAACTATGGCGATGTAGGGATAAATCCCAAACAGTAAAAAATTTAAATTTGATAAATCTTGCATGAGTTTTCTCCTTACAATCCGTAAACTTGCGCTGCATCAGGCGCTTTACCATCAGCAGAATGCCATTTGATCGGCACCTGATGAACTGTATTCGGATCTAATGAATGTTGAGAATTTTGTAATCCCGATGAGGATGAACAACCGCCAGTCATTGGGTCATCAAAGCGAATTTCTTTGTCTTCCCATTCTTTGTCAATGGCTTCAACCGTGTCGTCACGTTCTTCTTGTTTGACCGTTTGAGCAATTTCAGAGCGTTCTTGCTCATCAATCACTTGCCCTGATATCTCAACAAGTGCATCAAACAGTACCGAGTAATAGCACTCTCTGTCGATTAAACGTTCAGACAACATAGTTAATAAATGACAAATATCGCCTAACCATTCTTCAATGAATTCAGGAGTTTGCTCACTCAAAAATTCCAAATACAAAGGGATATAATCAGGTAGTTGTGAAGAATCAACTTCAAAACCGTTACTCTTATAAACATTCATTAAATCGACCATTGCTTGACCACGATCACGAGACTCACCGTGAACGTGTTCAAACAAAAGTAACGATAACGCTCTGCCCCGATCAAATAACAGATCATAGCTTTCTTGCGCATCATAAATGTTTCTCGAGGTGAGTTGGCGGATAAAATCCACCAATTCACTACGGTTTTTTGCTGATAATTCATCGGTTGTTTCAACGATTTCAACTAGCTCATCTGCTGCCGAAAACATTTCTTGCGTTGGATAATCCAGTAATCGAGAAATAACTTTTAGAATTAGCATGTTACACCTACCCTACGTTAACTGTTTTAATAACATCACGTTTGGAAATTTTCTTACCACCAAACATATTGACGCCACTGTGACCATCGCTACAACCATTACCGAAAGTAAAGCCACAACCACTTTTCTCTCCATAAGCTTCTGGTACGTTCATTTCACGATGACCACTTGGAATAACAAAACGATCTTCGTAGTTAGCAATCGCTAAATAACGATACATTTCATCCG
>DAINNQ010000030.1:0-13919 GCA_036735825.1 Alteromonadaceae bacterium
GCAGGACTTAACGGGGATAATTGATGAATAGAACCATCGCCAAAATGCTCTTTATTTATTTTTATCGAAGGAAACACTAATGGGATCGCCGCTGAGGCAAGTAAATAGGTGCTATTAATTTGACTTGGCACCCCACGTCTTTTTGCTCTAAACCAAGGTTTTATTGACGATTTAGATTGATAAAAACTGATAGAATCACCACTAGAGTAACTCGAGGTAGTAATTGAAACTGCTGAGAGCACGTCTTTTAAAATATTTTGATCTATTCTCCCGTAGTCAATCACTTCATTAAGTAATTCCCTTAACGGTCTATTGTTGAGTAAACTCCGCGGTGATTTATTGGCATAATCGGCTTGAAATCCTGCCAAAAAGCCTTTACCAATATGGCTAAATACTCGATACGGATCGCTGTAATAAATTCTACTCGTTGTTAAACTATTCCAAACCCATTCAAGCTTTTTAACACCTAACTGAAAACACGAAGCGTAACATGCTAAAGCGGTACTATTAATTGCCCCTGCAGATGTTCCACAAATGATAGGAAACGGGATAGGGTAATGTCTGGGATAGAATTTACTTATCGCTGAAAGAACACCCACCTGATAAGCCGCACGAGCACCACCCCCAGTTAGGATCAATCCGTTTTTATTGTGTTTGTTATTCAGCTTTTTAGCCATACGTGCTAGCCATAAAAATGAGGGAAACTTTATTGATATTATAGAGTTAATTGTAATGACAATTTAACAGAACACCAACATTTTCCTAAATTTTGGCAAAGAAAAAGCCAGCGAAAGCTGGCTTTTTAAATCGACATAGAATAATTAACTAGTAAAACAGTTTTCTGTCAAAACAAATAACGCCTACTAAAAAATAATCTTAACTGCTTACGCGTTCGTTAGCAGCGTCTATTAATGGTTGCGATCCGTTCTGTAAAAGTGCCAGATTATCTGAAACAACGTTCTTTGGTAATTTAGAAATCATCAAAGAGCCAGTGTCAACAGAGCCTCTATCAGCAGCAAATACTAACAAGTTTTTACCGTTACATTGAATACCATCGAAGATACTACGAATTTTTAATTTATTCGCCTTTAAGAATGAACGCATGCGTTTCTTATCATCAGCGGCAACGTACTCACATAGACTTTGTGCTATGTTAGCAGCTTCTGCTTTTGGTGCCGATACAACAGACGTTAATGTTAAAGCAGTAATTGTAGAAACTAGTAATAATTTTTTCATTTTAATAACCTTTTAAAGCAAATTGAGTTAATAAAAGAAAAAACCACAGGATGTACCTAATAACTTGGTAACTCCGCTGTCATAGGCAAAATGAAATATTTTACCCTTAGACCGGTGGTTTTGCGTAACACGTTTTCGCGTGTCTTGCCTTTTCTTTGTCTCTTTCAGTATTACGAAATCAAAAGCAAATTGCAAGTCTATTGCAAAAATGTGCTATTTTAGGCGCATTTTGCCATTATATTTTCATATAATTTACAGCTAGTTAACAATGAATGAATTGCAGGGAACAAAAATAATTAGGAAGAAAAATAAAGTCTGAAGAAATAAAAAGGAGCTAAAAAGCCCCTTATTCAATAATAAATAACAGGATTAAAATGTCATTTCTGGCACTGTGCTTGGAACAACCAATTCACCAGCAGTTAAGCTGACAATTTCTTCAACACTGACGCCGGGCGCTCTCTCCAATAAGTGAAATTTACCGTCTTTTATTTCAATAAAAGCTAAATCTGTTAGTACTTTTTTAATACACCCTTTACCGGTTAATGGTAATGTGCAATTGGATAGTAATTTTGATTCACCATGTTTCGAAGCGTGAGTCATAGTCACAATAATGTTATCCGCACCAGCAACTAAGTCCATTGCGCCACCCATACCTTTAATGAGTTTTCCTGGGATCATATACGAAGCAATATTGCCATTAACATCTACTTCAAATGCACCCAATACGGTTAAATCAACATGACCGCCACGGATCATGGCAAACGATTCAGCTGAATCAAAAACTGATGCGCCTGTCGCCATAGTGACTGTTTGCTTGCCAGCGTTAATTAAATCCGCGTCTAATTCTTCTTCTGTTGGGAATTGTCCCATGCCGAGTAAGCCATTTTCTGATTGCAGCATGACTTCAATGCCTTGTGGGACATAATTAGCAACTAAGGTAGGAATACCTATGCCCAAATTAACGTAATAGCCGTCTTGTAATTCTTGAGCAACGCGTTGTGCTAATTGTTCTCTTGATAAAGCCATTTTTTTCTCCTTCTTAAGAACGTCGTTACTTTTGACGAATAGTGCGTTGTTCGATACGTTTTTCGAATGTTCCTTGGATCAATCGATTGACATAAATACCTGGAGTATGAATTTGATCGGGATCTAACTCACCTGGTTCCACAATTTCTTCTACTTCAACGACTGTAATTTTCCCAGCTGTTGCTGCTAGTGGGTTAAAGTTACGAGCTGTTTTTCTAAAAACTAGATTGCCGTAACGATCAGCTTTCCATGCTTTTACAATGGCAAAGTCACCGGTAATTGATGGCTCTAGAATATAATGTTTACCGTTAAACTCGCGTTCTTCTTTACCTTCAGCAACAGGAGTGCCGTAACCTGTGGCAGTAAAAAATGCAGGAATACCCGCGCCGCCAGCACGCATTTTTTCGGCGAGTGTTCCTTGTGGTGTTAGCTCTACTTCTAATTCTCCGCTCATCATTTGGCGTTCAAATTCAGCATTTTCACCCACATAGGAAGCAATAATTTTCTTAATTTGGCGATTGGGTAATAAAACGCCTAAACCAAAATCATCAACCCCACAATTATTCGAAACTAACGTTAAGCCTGTTGTGCCTTTACGTTTGATTTCTGCAATTAAATTTTCAGGAATTCCACATAGCCCAAAGCCGCCTGAAATGACGGGCATGTTATCTTCAAGACCCGCCATTGCCTCTTCATAGCTTGACACTACTTTGTCAAATCCGGCCATTTATTACTCCTTGGTAAAATAGTTTATTTTCTAATTTGATTGACGTTGCGCGCGATACGCATTTGAAACCTTGGAAATAGGGGCTTTATTCAGTTTGTCACTGATAAACCAACCTGCAGCCAATAGTTTCTCAAAATCTATTCCAGTATGAATGCCAAGACCATTTAATAAATAAACAACATCTTCAGTGGCAACATTTCCTGAAGCGCCCATAGCATAAGGGCAACCACCTAAACCAGCAACGGCACTATCAACAACACTTATGCCATTTTGTAAAGCGGTGTAAATGTTAGTTAACGCTTGGCCATAAGTATCATGAAAGTGTACAGCGAGTTTTTCCTTTGGTACACGGGCGATAACAGCCTGTAACATCTTCTGTACGTTTGCTGGCGTGCCTGTACCTATAGTGTCACCAAGGGAAATTTCATAGCAGCCCATTTGGTATAATTTTTCAGCAACTATCGCGACTTGCTCAGGAGAAATATCTCCTTCATAAGGACAGCCGACAACACATGAAACGTAACCACGTACTTTAATGTTGGCACTTTTCGCTGCCGCCATTATCGGTTCAAAGCGTTGTAAACTTTCGGCAATAGAGCAGTTAATGTTTTTTTGACTAAACGCTTCTGAGGCGGCGCCAAAAATAGCGACTTCATCAGCATTAGCGGCAACAGCAGCTTCATAGCCTTTGAGGTTGGGAGTGAGTGCAGCATAAGTAACATTATGCTGACGACTAATGCCACTAAATACTTCGGCAGAAGTTGCCATTTGCGGCACCCATTTAGGGGATACAAAGCTACCGCTTTCAATGTAAATAAGCCCTGCATCACTGAGTTTATCAATTAACGCTATTTTATCTTGCGCATCAATAAATTGTTTTTCATTTTGAAGGCCGTCTCTAGGACCTACTTCGACAATTTTTACGTGAGTGGGTAGGTTAGACATTTATTATTCCTCAGCAATAAAACTCAATAATTCACTACCACCATCGACCATATCACCCTCGTTATAAAAGAGGGTTTCGACAACGCCATCACTGGGTGCTTTGATCGTGTGTTCCATTTTCATGGCTTCCATGATCATTAGGGCTTGATCTTTTACAACTTTTTCGCCTGCTTTTACCAACACACTGACCATAGTTCCATTCATTGGTGCTGATAATCCGCCATGAGCTTCGTTGTCGTCATCAATACCACAATCGGGTTGAACATAGGTAAAATTAAATACGCCATTTTGGCGGTATAAACTGATGTTATCTCCATCTCTGGTAATGGTAGCTTGGCTGCGGTGGCCATCGATACTGACGAATAACGTATTGCCTTCAATTCGACCTTGGCAATCAAGAGTGCGACCAGCAAAATTTTCATTATTAACCGTGATTAAATAATAGCTGCCACTGCCTTGTCTTTTTTGCTCAACTGTTACTGGGTATTCAGTATCGTTATGAGAAAGCTTTAATTGATGGACGTGTGCTTCATTTAAACGCCAAGCGTTAGTGTTATTCCAAGGAGAATAGGGATCTGCTGTTGATTGGGCGGCAACTTTTGCTTTTTCTGCAAGTGATAACACAAGATAAAGTGCGGCTATTGGCAACTCGTCCGTTAATGCTTGTTTACTGCTATGAAAGATATCTTGGTGATGTTTTTCAATAAAACCCGTATCAATATCTTCATTCACAAAAGCAGGGCAAGTTGCTAAATTATAAAGAAAATCGATATTCGTGGTGACACCATTGATACGATATTCACTGAGCGCTTTAGTCAAACGTTGTAACGCCTTTTCGCGGCTTTCGTCCCATACAATTAATTTTGCGATCATCGGATCATAAAATACGCTAACTTCATCTCCTTGGCGCACACCTGTATCTACGCGCACGAATTCGCTTTCAGCGGGGGGCTGTAAAAAAGATAATGTGCCTGTTGCTGGCAAAAAGTCGTTGTTGGCATCTTCAGCATAAATACGCGCTTCAAACGCATGACCGTTAATGACCAATTCATTTTGCGTTTTTGGTAATTGCTCACCTGCAGCGACACGCAATTGCCATTCAACCAGATCTTGGCCTGATATTAATTCGGTAACAGGGTGCTCTACTTGTAATCGGGTATTCATTTCCATGAAATAAAATGAACCGTCTACATCTAGTAAAAACTCAACTGTACCAGCACCTTGGTAGCCAATAGCTTGAGCAGATTTTATAGCTGATTCACCCATTTGAGCACGTAATGATTCACTCATACCAAAGGCTGGCGCTTCTTCAATCACTTTTTGATGACGTCGTTGTACCGAGCAATCACGTTCAAATAGGTAAACTGCATTGCCGTGGTTATCGCAAAACACTTGAATTTCAACGTGACGAGGCTGAGTTAAATACTTTTCAACTAGCATAGTGTCATCACCAAAAGAAGATTTCGCTTCTCGTTTTGCTGCTGCCAAACCTTCACTAAACTCAGCTTCGCTCCACACTTGGCGCATACCTTTACCACCACCGCCTGCGGTTGCTTTGAGTAAAACAGGATAGCCCATATCATCAGCGGCTTTTTTGATCACCGCTGCTGATTGATCGTCACCATGATAACCAGGCACTAAAGGAACATTGGCTTTTTCCATGATCGATTTAGCCGCAGATTTTGAACCCATGGCTTCAATGGCAGCTACTGGCGGGCCAATAAACTTAATGTTAGCTTGTTCACATAAGCGACAAAATTCCGCATTTTCAGATAAAAAACCATAACCAGGATGAATGGCTTGAGCTCCAGTTTTGATCGCCGCTGCAATGACTTTCTCTGATAATAAGTAACTTTCTCTAGAAGGCGAGGGGCCTAAATAAATCGCTTCATCAGCCATATTCACGTGCAAGGAATTTGCGTCGGCGTCAGAATAAACGGCCACGGTTAAAATGCCCATTTTGCGAGCTGTTTTTATCACTCGACAAGCAATTTCACCGCGGTTAGCAATTAGGATCTTAGTAAACATTTTATTTACCTGAGCTGTTTGATTTACAAGGTTATTTTGAGCGTGAGGCATCAGTCTTTCGCTCCTTGGTTTATGCGTTCTTGTTGCCATTTTGGCGGACGTTTTTCAAAAAAAGCACTCAGACCTTCTTGTCCTTCTTCAGAGACTCGAATAGAAGCAATGCGTTCACTGGTCACATTCAGTAATGACTCATTGATGTCTTGATACGCTACATCTAATGCTAATTTTTTCGCTTGTCTTATCGCCTCAGGACTGTTGGCTAACAAGGTGTTCACCATGTCAGCAACGGTATTGTCTAATTCATCAAGTTCAACCACTTCATCAACAAGACCTAATTGCTGTGCTTTATCAGCAAAAAAACGTTCAGCAGTTTGAAAATAACGTCGACACGCTTTTTGTCCGATAGCATTAACGACATAAGGGCTGATGGTTGCAGGGATCAAACCTAGTTTCACTTCACTTAAACAAAAACTGGCTTTGTTACTGGCAATGACAATGTCGCAACAACTGGCAAGACCGACAGCACCGCCAAAAGCGGCACCTTGTACTTTGGCAATGGTTGTTTGAGGAAGAAAATTTAACGCTTTTAACATATGCGCTAAGGCATTAGCGTCTGCTAAATTTTCGTCATAATTGTAACTGGCCATGCGTTTCATCCAGCCTAAATCTGCCCCAGCTGAAAAGCTTTTGCCTGTGGATGCTAACACCATGATTTTAATATCATGACGACTAGCAATATCGATAAAAATACGAGTCAGTGCCTCGATAATATTGTCGTCAAAAGCATTGTGTTTTTCTGGGGTATTTAATGTCACGGTAGCCACACCATAGCAATCAACATCAAATAACACGTTTTCGGTAATTTTTTGTTCAGTCATGTGTGTTCCTACATTCTAAATAAACCAAATTTGGTTTCTTCGATGGGTTTGTTTAATGAAGCTGAAATGGCTAAACCTAACGTTTGACGTGTTTCGGCAGGATCAATAACACCATCGTCCCATAATCTGGCAGAAGCATAATAAGGATGACCTTGATGCTCGTAAGTGTCGATAATAGGTTGTTTAAATTCAGCTTCTTCTTGTGCTGACCATGGCTCGTTACGCAACTCTTTTTGATCGCGCTTAACTTGCGCTAACACGCCTGCAGCTTGCTCACCACCCATCACGGAGATACGCGCGTTTGGCCACATGAATAAAAAGCGTGGATCATACGCTCTGCCGCACATACCATAGTTACCTGCACCGAAGCTTCCGCCTATTAATACGGTAAATTTCGGCACTTTAGCTGTGGCAACTGCGGTCACCATTTTAGCGCCATGCTTGGCAATGCCGCCCGCTTCATATTGCTGACCAACCATAAAGCCGGTGATGTTTTGTAAAAACACTAAAGGAATTTTGCGTTGGGCACAAAGCTCAATAAAATGAGCACCTTTTTGTGCAGATTCTCCGAATAAAATTCCATTATTGGCGACGATACCTACTGGATAGCCGAAAATACGTGAAAACCCACACACTAGAGTGGTACCGTATAACGCTTTAAATTCGTCGAATTCACTGCCATCGACCACACGTGCAATAATTTCTCTAATATCAAAAGGTTGACGGGCATCTTTAGGAATAATACCGTAAATCTCTTGGGCGTCGTATTGCGGTTCAACAACAGGTTTAATATTCATGCTAACCGGTTTTACGCGGTTAAGATTACTGACAATGGTTTTGGCTAAAGCAAGCGCGTGGTTATCATTTTGGGCATAATGATCAGCCACACCTGAGGTGCGACAGTGAACATCGGCGCCACCTAAGTCTTCCGCACTCACTACTTCACCTGTTGCTGCTTTAACTAACGGCGGGCCAGCGAGAAATATCGTACCTTGCTCTTTTACAATAATTGATTCGTCTGCCATAGCAGGCACATACGCGCCACCTGCGGTACACGAGCCCATAACCACAGCAATTTGTGGAATAGCTTGGGCTGACATATTGGCTTGGTTGAAGAAAATTCTGCCAAAATGTTCTTTATCAGGGAAAACGTCATCTTGATTAGGCAAGTTTGCTCCGCCTGAATCAACTAAATATATACAAGGTAAATTATTTTCTTGCGCTATGGTTTGGGCACGTAGATGCTTTTTCACCGTTAATGGGAAGTAAGTTCCGCCTTTAACGGTCGCGTCATTGGCAACAATGATGCATTCCTGTCCGCCCACGCGGCCAATGCCAGTAATAATGCCAGCAGCAGGAATATCATCTTCATAGACTTTATATGCAGCTAATTGCGACAACTCTAAAAATGGCGAACCATCATCAAGTAAAGCATTCACGCGATCGCGCGGTAAGAGTTTGCCTCTTGAGAGATGACGTTCACGACTTCTTTCGCCACCACCTTGCTTGATTGTTTCCAGTTTTGCTTTTAAGTCGTCCACTTGCGCTTGCATTGCTTGGGCATTTTCAATGAACTCAGGGCTACGGGGATTGATTTTAGACAGTATCTTAGCCACGTTTATTAACCTTGTTTATAGTGCTTTGCTAATGAAGGCTAAAACATTAGCCTTCGGGTAATTCATCAATTTATTCTGATGGAGTGTTATTTAAGATTCGTTAAATAACTCACGACCAATTAACATACGGCGAATTTCTGAGGTTCCCGCGCCAATTTCATACAACTTAGCATCACGTAATAATCGACCTGCTGGAAATTCATTGATGTAGCCATTACCACCGAGTAGTTGGATTGCATCAAGTGCCATTTTTGTTGCCAATTCTGCTGAATATAAAATAACGCCAGCGGCATCTTTACGTGTGGTTTCGCCACGATCAGCAGCTTGCGCGCACATATAAGCATAAGCTTTGGCAGCATTCATTTGCGTGTACATGTCAGCAATTTTGCCTTGTACTAACTGAAATTCACCGATTGATTGTCCAAATTGTTTACGGTCATGAATATATGGAACAACTAAGTCCATACATGCGTCCATAATACCTAACGGACCACCCGTTAATACTAAGCGTTCATAATCAAGACCAGACATTAATACGCGTACGCCTTTACCTTCTTCGCCTAAAATATTTTCAGCAGGCACTTCACAATCTTCGAACACTAGCTCACAAGTATTTGAACCACGCATACCTAGTTTGTCTAATTTTTGATGGCGGCTAAAACCAGGGTAATCACGCTCAACAATAAAAGCGGTAATCCCTTTTGAGCCTGCACTGGTATCAGTTTTGGCATAGATAATATAAACATGAGCATCAGGACCGTTAGTGATCCACATTTTGTTGCCATTAAGGATGTACTTATCGCCTTTTTTATCTGCACGCAGTTTCATACTAACCACGTCAGAACCCGCATTTGGCTCACTCATCGCTAATGCGCCAATATGCTCACCCGTACATAATTTAGGTAAATATTTGAGTTTTTGTTCGTGACTGCCGTTTTTGTTTAATTGATTTAAACATAGGTTTGACATGGCGCCGTAGCTTAAACCTACAGAAGCTGATGCGCGTGAAATTTCTTGCATGGCGACCATATGCTCTAAATAACCTAAACCTGAACCACCGTATTGCTCATCAACAGTCATGCCTAATAAGCCCATGTCGCCAAATTTACGCCATAAGTCATGTGGAAATTCATTATCAAGATCAATTTGCGCAGCACGAGGGGCAATTTCATCGCGAGCAAAAGCATTTACTTGATCGCGGATCATGTCGACAGTTTCGCCTAAATTAAAATTTAGTGATGAAAAACGAGAAATCATGAGTGGTCCTTAAATTAAAATATTATCTATTAAGTGATATTTTCTATTTACAAAAGCGCGAGTTATTTTGCTGATTTTTCTATTTTAGCAAGCGCTTCTTTACAGTTGTTTTCTAAGCCAGTTAGTTCGATTAAAACGGCATTAATATCTTCAAGTTGTTGACTTAGATCGGATTTCTTTTGTGCGATTAAGTCCATAATGGTCATTAATTGAGTTGCACTTGTTTTGTCAGCGTCGTAAAGTTCAAAAAGACGGCCTGTTTCAGCTAAAGAAAAGCCTAATCGTTTACCACGTAGGATTAACTTTAGTCGAACTTTGTCTCTTTGGTTATAAATTCGAGTTTGACCTTTGCGAGTAGGGTGTATGAGTTCCTGATCTTCATAAAAACGTATGCTTCTCGTTGTTATATCGAATTCTTTAGCTAACTCACCAATTGAGTAAGTAATGGATGTTGATTTGCTCATACAATCCTCATGTTATTATTATCGAATGTTAAAGATAGCATGAAGTTTACGTTAACGTAAACTTGTTCGTTATTATTTGTTTTCGAATTTGTAAATTTTAGCGGACGAATTAGATTAAGTTATTTTAAATCAATGTTTTATTGTATGTTTTTTTGGTTGGTTATTAGTTGATGTTAACTTGGTATTAGCTTGGCTTTAACTCAGTTGAAATCAGTGTTTTTGCTAATTATGGCCAAAGCATTTATTTTAGGCAGGCAAGAATCAACAGGCACTACTAATCAGCGATAAGCAAAAATAAGTTTGCCAAGTAGCAACCATTAAGCACGATTAAGCATAGCGAAGCGCAACAAAAACAAAAAAGCTCAAGCAATTAAAAGAAAAAGAAGAACAATAATAATGACGTATTTAATTAAAGGGATGAGTCAACTGCAGTTGATTTTTACACTCCGCGTGGTGGCCATTGCCATTCAATTTTTACTTATCTTGTTTGTTAATCTATTTTTGCACTATCAATTGCCGTGGACACCACTAATATCGGTAATCGCCTTAGAAATATTTTTTACGCTTGCTAGCTATATATATTATAAACAAAGGGTTAACTCTGAAAAATCAGCCATTTTTATTCAGATCCTTGCTGATATTTTATTTCTCTCATTGCTGCTTTATTTTAGTGGAGGCGCGACCAATGCCTTCGTTTCATTATTATTAATCCCCATTGCTATTGCGGCGGTAACATTAGGAAGATGGTTATTATCGGCAGTGGCTTTAGGTGCTATAGCCAGTTATAGCGTTCTGCTATGGCAATTACCGATGAGCGTTATGCATGGAAATATGGAAGGGCATTTTATCGGCATGTGGATTAACTTTTTATTTTCCACCACAGTCGTCGCAATTGTTGTCGGTAAAATGGCACGCAGCATTAATCAGCGCGAGCTAGCCATTGCCTCATACCGTGAGGAATTACTTAAACAAGAGCAAGTGATCTCGCTCGGTGTTGCCTCAGCCCAAGTTACTCATCAATTAGCGACACCCATTGCCACTGTTCAATTACTGGCTGAAGAGTTACAAGAACAATGGCCTGAAAATGAAATTTTACATGATATGCAAGCCCAGCTTGATCGTTGTAAAACGAGTATAGATTCTTTTCGACAAATGACTTTTGATATCAAAGAGCAAACGGTATTTTCGTTAACATGTACTGAAATTATCAAGCAAATCGAAGATCATATTGCCCTTAATTATCCTGACATCACGATATTATTAGATGATGCGACAGAACAGATGAACAGCGAAGTTCGCGAGCACAGCATCATTAAAGCTGATGCTTCGTTATTGCCAGCGATAATTAATTTAGTCAATAATGCCGTTAGAGCAACAAGGGCGAATGAAAGTAACAAGATTGTACTTATAGCTGCAATTATTGACGAAACGTGGCAATTAACCATTCGTGATTTTGGTAAAGGTTTTACTTTGTCAAAATTAGCGGAACTTGGTGTAAAACCAGTCGACAGTGAGCAAGGGCTCGGTATGGCGGTATTTTTAAGTTATGCCAGTTTAGAAAAACTTGGTGGTAAACTCACGCTGACAAATCATCATCAAGGTGGTGCATTAGTGACGATAAGTTTACCTGTGAATTTGCCCTTAAGTGAATCAACTTGGGTTTAAAAAAATTTGTAATATAAATCCGCCCAGCTTGTCATTCGTGAGAAAATAGACAGCTAACATAGGAAATCAATGTGAAGTTATTATTAGTTGAAGATGATCAGCCTTTTGCTAATGCGTTAAAGCGTCGGCTAGAAAAACAGGGTTATCACTGCATTCATGTTGATAATTGTAATGATGCGTTATTGTCATGCCATCGACATTTACCCGAATATATTTTATTAGATATGAAGCTGCACAATGAAAGTGGCTTAAGTTTAATTACCCCGATCAGAAAACTACTACCCAATGCTCGAATTATTTTACTGACAGGTTATGCCAGTATAAGTACAGCCGTTGATGCCATTAAGCTAGGTGCTGATGACTACTTAAGTAAACCCGTTGATAGTCAAACTTTGTTGGCGGCATTAAACAATAGTAAAGTTAATCATCAAACTGTTGCTGCTGATAATGAAGCCACACTGACAGCTGAACAGGTTGAATGGCAACATATTCAACAAGTGTTGAAATACAATAACGGTAACGTTTCAGCTACGGCTCGTCAGCTTTCTATGCATCGTCGAACGTTACAACGTAAGTTACAAAAACAAGCGCCATAGGTTAGCGCTAATTGACTTGTTGACCCGCTCAAGCTCTCGCTTATTTAACAGTGGCAATTTAATAATACACTATGCTGTTAATAGCACTGAATTTCTCTTAAGTTAACGTTGGCGTAAACGTTAATTTAGGGTAATCTTCACATCATAAACGCTAACGTCTATTTTTTCGTCGGAGAATATTATGTCTACTGTTGATCCTATTGTGATTGTTTCTGCAAAAAGAACCCCTATGGGTGGATTTCTAGGTGGTTTATCTACCGTTGCTGCTCCTGAATTAGGTGCTACAGCAATTCGAGCAGCGCTTAATGAAGCTAAACTTGCAAACGATCAAGTTGATGAAGTGATCATGGGCTGTGTATTACCAGCGGGTTTAAAACAGGCGCCTGCACGTCAAGCGGCATTAGCTGCTGATTTAGATTTATCAACCGTATGTACGACAATTAACAAAGTATGTGGTTCTGGGATGAAAGCCGCGATGCAAGCACATGACGCATTATTTGCTGGTTCCATTGATGTCGCTATTGCTGGCGGTATGGAAAGCATGAGTAATGCTCCGCATTTATTACCTTCTGGAAGATCTGGTATTAAAATGGGGAATGGTCAAGTCCTTGATCATATGATGACAGACGGTTTAGAAAATGCGTATGACGGCATTGCAATGGGCTGTTTTGCTCAAGAAACCGCTGATGAATCTGGCTTTACACGTGAAGCGATGGATGAATATGCTATTCGTTCTTTAACACGCGCTAATGCGGCAATTGAATCGGGAGCTTTTGACAATGAAATTGCACCAGTAACCGTAAAATCTCGTCGTGGCGACAGTGTATTTTCAATCGATGAGCAACCAGGAAACGCACGCCCTGATAAAATTCCATCATTACGCGCAGCCTTTAAAAAAGACGGCACTATTACTGCGGCCAATTCTAGCTCGATCTCAGATGGTGCAGCAGCACTTGTGATGATGAAGCTATCAGAAGCACAAAAACGTGGTTTGTCGCCATTATGTAAGGTTGTTGCTCATGCAACGCACGCACAAAAACCTGCAGAGTTTACCGTTGCGCCAGTTGGTGCCATGAACAAAGTGCTTGATAAAGCCAACTGGACGACAGCCGATGTTGACTTGTTCGAAATCAATGAAGCATTTGCCATGGTGACCATGTTAGGCATGAAAGCATTAGATTTATCCGCAGATAAAGTCAATATCAACGGTGGTGCTTGTGCACTTGGTCATCCATTAGGAGCAAGTGGCGCCCGTATTATTGTTACACTTATTCATGCGTTAAAAAATAAAGGCTTATCAAAAGGTGTTGCTGCTTTATGTATTGGCGGCGGTGAAGCGACAGCCTTTGCGGTAGAAATGTATTAATTTTTCTGTATTTTGAAGTATAAATTTTGTTGTAAAAAATAAGTTTTTTATATGAATAATAACAACAGCGAATATGAAAATATTCGCTGTTTTTTTATGCATAAATTATGAATGT
>DAINNQ010000031.1:0-13667 GCA_036735825.1 Alteromonadaceae bacterium
ATATTGACTTGCTAAAGGGTCACCATCAGGTAAAGCTTTTAAGATATCAAGCAACAACTCTTTGCTTTTTTGGTCGCTGCCATCACTTTGTACCATACGAAAAAGTAACGCGAGCGCCTCTTCATTTCGATGAACTTGGCTGTATTGAACAGCAAGTTTTTGCTTTAATTCAACGTTAGTTTCATCTGTTAACAATTGTGCTTCTAACGCTTGAATTTCAGGAGAATCAGCCGCTTGATTAGCAAGTTCAAGCTTTGCCATAACGGCTTGATATTCACCATCTTGATCAACCATTTTAATCGTTGATAACAATTGCTCTGCTTCTGAAATTTTGCCTATTTGAATACAAATATCAGCAAATACTAGTTTGATATCTGCTCTTTCATTATTTAATTGATACGCCTGAGAAATAATCGTAAAAGCTTGGTTTACATCATCACTTTCTTTTAACTGCCGTGCTTGTGTTAATAACGAATCTTCTGGTTTTGGTAAATATTTATCCAAGAATTCGTTAATGCTTTCATCGGTTTGTGGTCCAGATAAACCATCAAGTGGCTGACCATCTTTAACCAGTACCGCCGTCGGTAAACCTTGAATACCAAATTGCATCGCAACCTGTTGCTGAGCTTGGCAATCAACAGTTGCCATTATCACATGTTCATCTAACCCATGTAACTTGGCTGTTAATTTATCTCTTAATTCAATACTTTCAGGCATTTGTTCTGCCCAAAACGTCACTAACAATAATTTATTTTTAGACTCTTCCAATACAAGTTGCTGGAAGTTTTCCATGGTCATTGCAACATTCATTTAGCATCCTGTTGTTACATTTAGCTTATTTATTCATGATTTGGGGGCACTAATAAGATATACAAGAGTGGTGATAAGAGTTTTATTTTTAACAATTTGCACTTATAGTGTAATAAAGCGATTTTAAGCAGTATTCGTTCAAAAATTACTTTTATCATTAAACACACTCATGGTGTCTATGTTTTTTAATCAATACACGCGTGGCTTATTTTTAACTGTTTTTATTCTTTGTACTTGGCCTACTTGGTCTCAAGAACTTGAACTCATCGAGGTTAATTATTGCGTAGACCCAGACTGGGGACCTTACGAATCTATCGCCAATCAACAACATATCGGTATATCAAAGCAATATATCAATATTTTAAGCTCGCTATCTCCTCTGCGTTTTAATCTAGTGATTACGGAAAATTGGGACCAATCGCTAACTTTTGTAAAATCAGGTAAATGCCAATTATTACCATTGTTAAATAAATCCTCTGAACGAGAAAAATTTCTCACTTTTAGCGATGTCTATTTTAGAGCCCCCAATGCTTTATATAGTCATTTCAATCAACCTATGGTCGGTAGTTTATCTGGCATCAGTGGGCAATCCGTTGCTGTAGTTAAAGATTACCGTATGCATCATTATTTAAAAGCAAAATTTCCACAAATGAATATTGTTGAAGTAGCCACCGAGCAAGAGGGCTTAATATTGGTTGAAAGTGAAAAAGTGGATTACTTTGTTGGCTCATTTTATTCAGCCAATATTATCATTCAAGCGCTTTCTTTATCACAATTACGCATTGTGGGTATTGCTGAACTCGAAGATAACTTACGTTTTGGGGTCAATAAAGAATCAGAACACCTTTTACCTATCATCAATCAAGCGATAGCTCAGCTTTCTGAAGATGACCATAACCACGTTTACAGCTATTTGAAAGCATTGAACTTAGTTAAAGAAACTGATTATTCAATCGCGATAAAATCAGGCATTATTTTTACCGTTATCACTATCATTCTTTTAGTGGGTTATTGGCGTTCAGTTAAATATACCCGTGAACTTGCTAATAAAAATATTGCTTTAGAAAAGCTGCATAAACAACTCGACCAAAAAAATCAGCAACTTGCTAATCTCGCTATTCGTGACTCATTGACCATGTTGTACAACAGAGCGCACTTAGCTGAAATGATCAATCAACAGATCAAGCTAAAAAGCCGTTACAATACAAAATCTTGTTTAATTATGATCGACATTGATGACTTTAAGAAAATTAACGACAATTTTGGTCATAAGCTTGGCGATGATATTTTAAAAAGTTTTTCTTTTATTCTGACAGAATGTGCTCGCGATACTGACATTGCAGCACGATGGGGCGGCGAGGAGTTTGTATTGCTCTGTCCTGAAACAGAAATGGATGAAGCGACCTTGTTAGCGAAACGTTTTCAAAAAGCGTTACATGAGCTAAAAAGTGATGCATTTCCGAATGTAACTTGCAGCATTGGTATTGCGGAGTTGAATAACAAAGACTCTGCAGATGAATGGTTTATTTCAGCAGATAACGCTATGTATCAAGCAAAGCGACAAGGGAAGAATTCAATTTTTACGGTGTTTTAATTAATGACTTTGAATGAATTAAGTTGAATCAAATACGTTAAATAAAATAAGCACTCGTTTTTGAGTGCTTATTTTTTTGTTTTTTTTGCTTTAATCAGCTGCCGTCACATTACATATCTTTGAGTAATTCTCTGGCAATGATCACCTTTTGAATTTCACTCGTACCTTCATATATTGAAGTTACTCTCACATCTCTAGCTAATCGCTCTAATGGATATTCTTTGATATAACCTGCGCCGCCCATCATTTGCAATGCATCATAACAAGCCTGATTAGCTTTTTCTGCGGCAAACAATTTCGCCATAGAAGCGGCTTTCCCAAATGGTAAACCTTGCTCTTTTGTATATGCTGCTTGCATTAGCAATAAACGCGCTGCTTCAAGTTCAGTATAACGTTCAGCCAACATCCATTGTAACCCTTGAAAATTAGCCAAAGGCTGACCAAATTGTTTACGTTCTGTCAGGTATTGTTTGGCATAGTCCATCGCCGCTAAACCTATGCCTAAAGCCAATGAACCTATTCCAATTCGTCCACCAGCTAACTCGCCGACAGCAACAGCAAATCCTTTGTTAAGCTGCCCCATTAAAGCACTTTGAGGAATACGACAATCATTAAAGCTCACTTCATTGGTTGGTGAGGCTTTTTGGCCCATTTTATCTTCTGGTTTACTGACCGTAATACCAGGAGTGGAAGCTTCAACCAAAAAGCATGAAATGCCTTTTCCTTTTGGCGCATTGGCATCAGTTACTGCCCAAACCACATAAATGTCGGCAAAACTTGCACTTGTGATATATAACTTATTTCCGTTAAGTACGTATTCATCACCGTCTAGTTCAGCGGTTGTTTTCATGCCTGCAGGATCTGAACCCGCCCCGCTTTCTGTTAAACAAAATGCGCCTGCTTTATATTCACCGCTACATAATTTAGGTAAATAGTTTTGTTTTTGCTCTTCATTACCAACTGCTTGAATTACTTCAGCAACCATATTAGTTACTGACGTGGTAACTGCAGTAGATGCACAAGCTTTTGCTATTTCAGTAATCGCTAAACTAAATGCGACAGAGCCCGCTTCAACACCGCCATATTCAGCTTTGATGTTAAGCCCCATAAAACCTAATTCGGTTAGTTGTGCTAGATTTGCTAAGAAAGTTTCTTGATTTTGCGTTTCATCAAGTTCTGCTGCCACAGGAGCTAATTCAGTTTCGGCAAATTTACGTGCCATATCTTGAATCATCATTTGTTCTTCGGTTAACGAAAGATCCATGCCTTTTACTCACTTCTTTTTGGAGAGAAATAATAGCTACATAATAAACAAAAAGTAGATTTTAGACACTAACTATTTAACGTTTACGTCAACTGCTAATTATTTTAAGCGTGTTATGTTTTTCATGACTGTTAACTTGAATAAAGAATCAAAAATTGAATCAAGTGATGAATCAAATTAACTCATTAAAAACCAAACCAGCCCAAGACCGAGTACGAGTCGATAAATCACAAATGGCATCATGCCAATTTTACCAACTAATATCAGAAAATAATGAATACAAGCATAGGCACTGACAAAAGCTAAAACACTGCCTAAACCTAATGTTTGCCAATCAACGGCTTCTGCTGACGTGATCAGTTTATAAGTCAGGTAACCACCCGACATAACGATGGCAGGAATAGAAAGTAAAAATGAAAAACGTGCGGCATTTTCTTTAGATAAACCAAGCATCATCCCTAACGTCATGGTGATACCTGAGCGACTTGTACCAGGAATAAGCGCTAATGCTTGAGCAAACCCGATGATCAATGCGCCTTTCAATCCGAGTTTTTCAACACTGACATTTTCTTTCGCTTTGATATCGGCAAATCCTAATAAAAAACCAAAGAGTAACGTTGTTGCGGCAATCACAGCAGCACTTCTTAAATGCTCTTCAATAAAATCCTTTCCTAAAAAGCCAACAACGCCTAAAGGAATGGAGGCGAGTAATATCCACCACGCTAATTTCCCTTCAAAACTGGCAACCCCTTTTTCTGGCCCAATACCAACAGTGCCAAACCACGCAACGGCCATAGCGCCCACTTCTTTACGATAATACAACACCACCGCCAACAAGGTGCCTACATGAAGCGCTACATCAAGTGCTTGCCCTTGATCTTGCCAGCCTAAAATCGCAGAAGGTAAAATTAAATGAGCTGAACTTGAAATAGGTAAAAACTCTGTAAGCCCTTGAATAAGAGCAAGAAAAAATAATTCAATCGTTGTCATGTTTATTCATTTTCCATTGAAACTGTCCAATTTAATGGCACTTTTTGTAAAGATTGTTTTGATTTATCAAATGCTTGCCATAAATCTTGAAAAGACTCTTTCAACACAGGATGAAGCACATCTGCAGCAATTTCAGCAAGAGGCCATAACACAAACGCATTATAGGTGATCTCATCACGTGGCAATTGAATTGGCCCGTCGGAAATAAGATCGTCATACAGTAAAATATCTAAGTCTAATGTGCGCGGGCTGAATTTTTTTGCATTAAGTTCACGGCCATAAGTCAATTCAATGTTTCTTAGCACTTGATGCAACTCTGCTAATGATAAGTCACTTTGAAAACCAACCACCATGTTGAAAAATGGTGAACCATCAAAGCCAACCGCTTCACTTTCAAATAAAGACGATAAACGCAGCTCGCCGAAATGTTGATGTAGTGCATTTAAGCCATTCGATAAATTCTGCTGTCGATCAATATTTGTCCCTATTGAGAGATAAATTGTTGCCATTAAACTTGTTGACCTCGCTCAATTTCAACACCCACTGTTTGCGCATTATGTACAGCTCCTGGCTTACCTATTTTTAGCTTGAGCCATGGAATATGATAATGAGAGATTAAGAACTGAGCTAAACGCTCTGCTAGCGTTTCAATTAAATCAACAGGGTTTTGATTAGCAAATTCGGCAATTTTTTCAGAGATTTCTGCGTAATCGAGCGTCTTGGCTAATTCGTCATTTTCTGCCGCTTTAGCTGTGTCCCATGCCATAGATAAATCTATCACCAAAGTTTGTTTTATTTCTTTCTCCCACGCATAAAAACCAATCGTGGTTTGAATAGCTAACCCTTGAATAAACACTTTATCCATAAAACAACGTCTCTCTTACCTAAAATGAGTTCTACTCTCGATTTAGAGGTTGACCACTTTATTGGTCATTCAATAAATTTGATAAAATAATTGGCGAGTTTACCTGCCTAAGAGTAGAAAAACTAGCTCACATAGAGATACAATAACCAAACTGTACTTTTTATCGACAAGGAAAGGCTATTTACATGTTACTGCTAACGCTCGCGCTAACCATTGCAGCTTATTTAATAGGCTCTATATCTAGTGCGGTTTTAATATGTAAGTTAGCGAACCTGCCAGATCCGCGCACACAAGGTTCAAAAAACCCAGGTGCGACCAATGTTTATCGCATTGGCGGTAAAATGGCGGCGGCCAGTGTGTTGTTATTTGATATTTTAAAAGGTGCAATTCCTGTATGGGCAGCGTATTTCTTAAAAGTTGAACCTTTGTATCTGGGTGTTATCGCTTTAGCTTCTTGCCTAGGACATATGTTTCCGATCTTTTTTAATTTTAAAGGCGGAAAAGCTGTTGCCACAGCTTTTGGCGTTTTATTACCGATAGGATTAGATTTAGGTGGGTTATTGATATTAACTTGGCTAACCGCTGCTAAAATTACACGTTATTCCAGTTTAGCGGCTATCATCGCTGTGTCTATGGCGCCATTATATACGTGGTTTTTAAAGCCTATTTATACCTACCCAACATTAATGTTATCGACCTTGATAATTATCAGGCACAAAGACAATATCATTAGGCTCAGTAAAGGCACTGAACCTACGATCACCAACAAAAGTTTTAGATAAATAAACTTTTCACCACATTTTATAAAGCAGACAAAGTATCTAAAGGCCAGCGCGGGGTCGCTTTAAAGGTTAATGCAGTATCACCTGCTGATTTTAATCTTTGCATACCCGCGTAAGCGATCATTGCGCCATTGTCAGTACAAAATTCAGGTCGAGGATAAAATACCTTGCCGCCAAGCTTTTGAGTTATTTGCGCTAATCGACTTCTTAATTGAGTATTAGCACTCACACCACCCGCGATTACTAAGCGCTTTAACTGACATTGCTCAAGGGCTCTTCGGCATTTAATCACTAATGTTTCAACAACAGCTTCTTGAAAAGCATAAGCTATATCAGCATGCGTTTGCTCGTCCATCACTTCATTGATTTGTAATTCTTTACGGATCGCTGTTGCCGTAGCTGTTTTTAAACCACTAAAACTAAAATCTAAACCGGGTCTGTCAGTCATAGGGCGTGGAAATTTAAACCGACCTTTAATGCCACGTTCTGCCATTTTAGCTAACGCAGGTCCGCCAGGGTAATCTAAGCCAAGTAGTTTAGCGGTTTTATCAAAAGCTTCCCCTGCGGCATCATCAACAGATTCACCTAATAATTGATATTGTCCGATACCATCTACTCTTACTAGCATGGTATGACCGCCTGAAACGAGTAAAGCAACGAAAGGAAACTCAGGCACATCATCTTCAAGCATTGGCGCTAATAAATGCCCTTCCATATGATGAACAGGCACCGCAGGCAAATTCCAGCCGTAAGCTAAACTTCGGCCAATGGAACATCCCACTAATAAAGCCCCAACTAAACCAGGCCCTGCGGTATACGCTACGCCGTCTAGGTCTTGAGGTGTTAAGTTGGCATCTTTTAGCACTTCTTTAATCAGTGGAATTGTTTTGCGCACGTGATCACGAGACGCTAATTCAGGTACAACTCCGCCATAATCGGCATGAACAGCTATTTGACTATAAATGCGATGCGCCAAGATCCCTTGAAGCTCATCATAAATTGCAATGCCTGTTTCATCGCAAGATGTTTCAATACCTAAAATTCGCATGATTTAGTCGCCTATTTATACCGCTTAATTCAAAGGCAAAGATTTTACCTGTTAAAAACGTTTTTCTCCAGCAGCTTAAAGATAAAAAACCATTAATCGCTTTACAAGAACACGCCCTTAGCATTAGAATACGGCACCAATTTTTAATAGAGTGGGTGAAGATGAGGCTAAGTAGCTGAAATCGGACACCAATTTATATAGATACATAACTAAGGTAATACAGTACATGCCAGTAATTAAAGTAAGAGAGAACGAACCATTTGACGTAGCGTTACGTCGTTTTAAGCGTTCATGTGAAAAAGCAGGTATCCTTTCAGAAGTTCGTCGTCGCGAATGTTATGAAAAGCCAACTTGGGAACGTAAGCGTAAAAAAGCGGCTGCTGTAAAACGTGCTGCGAAAAAAGTTTCTCGTGAGAACGCTCGTCGCGTTCGCATGTACTAAGCATTAGCTTAGTTATTATTTGAGTTTACTAAATCTAGTATTATGAGCTTACTCATACAACTCAAAGAAGAAATGAAAAATGCCATGCGAGCTAAAGACAAATTACGTCTTGGCGTTATTCGCATGGCGTTGTCAGCTATTAAGCAAGCCGAAATTGATCATAAAACCGAAGCAACTGACGACAATATTATCGCCGTGATCACCAAAATGGTGAAACAGCGCAAAGAGTCGATAAAAATGTTTAGCGAAGGTGGTCGAGATGACATGGCTGCAAATGAGCAGGCAGAAGTGGAAGCGTTAGAAGAATTTCTACCACAACCACTTAACCCAGAAGAAATCCAAAAATTAATTAACGATGCAATTACTGAATCAGGTGCCGTTTCTATGGCTGATATGGGTAAGGTAATGGCTATTTTAAAACCTGCTATGCAAGGTAAAGCCGATCTTGGTGCAGTAAGCGGCCAAGTTAGATCTGCGTTAAATAGTTAATCATCAGTTGAACTTTTTTATCAAAAACCGCTTCTATATAGACGCGGTTTTTTTATAGGTTACTCACCGCACCTATAAAGTAGAAACAATAACTTTTCATTGTTTTCTCTCTAATTTCAGCGCTAAACTGGGCTGTTATACACTCAATCATTAGTAGGTTATTCATTTAAATGGCAGGCATGATCCCAAGACAGTTTATTGATGATTTATTAGCACGAGCTGATATTGTCGAACTGATAGACTCACGCGTACCATTAAAAAAAGCCGGTAAAAACTACCAAGCTTGTTGTCCTTTTCACACTGAAAAATCACCTTCATTTACGGTCAGTCAAGACAAGCAGTTCTATCACTGCTTTGGTTGTGGTGAACACGGCAATGCTATTTCATTTTTAATGGAATTTGACCGTTTAGAATTTCCCGATGCTATTGAAGAATTGGCGGCTCATTACAATATGGAAGTGCCGCGAGAGCAAAGTCATCAAACTCCCGCGCAAGTTAAACAGCAACAACAAGTTTACCAGCAAAAACAAGATGATTATGAATTGCTCGGCAATATCAGTCGCTTTTATCAACAACAATTAAAAACCGCTAGCGATAAAACCGTTGCTGTTGATTATTTAAAAGGCCGAGGCTTAAGCGGTGAGATAGCGAAAAAATTCGCTATTGGCTACATCAGTGATCATTGGGACGGCATGATGAATGCGTTTGCCACGAATCGTCAGACAACTCAGCAATTAGTGGATTTAGGCATGGCGATTCAAGGGGATAAAAACAAACCTTATGATCGTTTTCGTGGCCGCATTATGTTTCCCATTCGCGATAAGCGGGGTCGAGTACTCGGTTTTGGCGGTCGTGTTTTGTCTGACGGTACACCAAAATACTTAAACTCACCCGAAACACGTATTTATCACAAAGGCCAAGAACTTTACGGACTTTATGAAGCGAAACAAGCCAACAAACAACTCGAACGCATTGTTATTGTTGAAGGCTATATGGATGTCGTTGCGCTTGCACAACATGGTGTTGATTACGCCGTAGCTTCACTAGGCACAGCAACCACACCAGAGCAATTACAGACACTATTTCGCACCGTGAAAGAAGTGATTTGTTGTTATGATGGCGACCGTGCAGGACGTGATGCTGCATGGCGAGCAATGGAAAACGCCCTACCCTTTATACAAGACGGATATGCGCTCAAATTTGTTTTTCTCCCTGATGGAGAAGACCCAGACACGTTAATTCGTCAGCAAGGTCAACAAGCCTTTGAAAACATTCTTAATCAAGCAACGCCGTTAACCGAATTTTTATTTGAACAATTAATGCAGCAAGTTGACATGAATTCGTTAGAAGGCAAAGCAGCATTATTAGATTCGTTTCAACCATTTTTAACTAAAATGCCAGACAGCACCATCAAAGATGGTATTGTCACTAAACTTGCCCATAATTTCGGCGCAGGTAGCGATAAACAATTAGCCAAAATCAATAAAGGTTTTAATCAAAGTTCCATTCAAAAGGTCAGCCAAAAACAACCAAAAGTCACTCCGGTAAGATTAGCCATTGCATTATTGTTAGAGCATCCCCATATAGTTAAAGCATTACCAAACCCAGAAATTTTGGCACAAGTAGATTTACCTGGCGTTAATTTGTTAACCCAGATAATTTCGCTTTGTCAGCAAAGTAAATACGTTAATAGTGCACAATTATTAGAGCACTATAGAAATACAGAAGAAGGCAAGCAATTAACAAAGTTAATGTGCTGGCAGCATCATGTCGTAGAAGAAGCTGCAGAAAGTGTCTTTTTAGACAGTATCGAAAAATTATTAGACAACTTTGTTGAGCAAAGAATAGAAGTTCTGCTCGCAAAGCAAAGAGCTGGTCAAATGGCCAGAGAAGAACGGCAAGAGCTGCAAACATTAATTGCAGCACAAAAACAAAGTTAACTTTGTCATACTTGCTATAATTTGTAGAATTAAACATATTAGACAGAACTTTATTACTGGTAATTTTATAAGCAACTTGTTAAAATTTCCTGCTTTATTGTTCGTAATTTGATAGCCAAAAATAGGTGGACATTCGTCGATGGTTCAAGCCCCACAATCTAGACTTAAAGAGTTAATAACCAAAGGTAAAGAACAAGGTTATTTGACTTTTGCCGAAGTTAACGATCATCTCCCTCAAGACATTATCGATTCAGATCAAGTTGAAGATATTATTCGCATGATCAATGACATGGGTATTCAAGTATTTGAAAATGCCCCTGACAAAGACGACTTGATGATGTCTGAAAGTGATACAGATGAAGATGCCGCAGAAGCAGCTGCTCAAGCCCTCGCTACCGTTGAAAGTGAAATTGGTAGAACAACTGATCCCGTGCGTATGTATATGCGTGAAATGGGTACCGTTGAGCTATTAACTCGCAAAGGCGAAATTGTTATCGCCAAACGAATTGAAGAAGGCATTAAAGAAGTACAACGCTCTGTTGCCGAATACCCGCCTGCCATTAATTATTTGCTTGAGCAATGGGACAATTTTGAAGCCGAAGAAGGTCGCTTGAGCGATATCATCGTCGGCTTTTTAGATCCCGATGCTGAAGAAGAAGAAATTCCAGCGGCAGCAACGCACATTGGTTCAGAGTTATCAGATGAAGAACTTGATGACGAAGATGATGATGTTGACGACGATGATGATGACGATAGCGATGAAGAAGAAGAGGACACAGGTCCTGATCCTGAATTAGCGCGTGAAAAATTCACACTGCTTCGTGAAGCATACGAACATGCTAATAAAATCATCGATGCTAAAGGTCGTGGTCACGCTGATGCTCAAGCTGCAGTTGATGCGCTTGCAGAAGTATTTAAAGAATTCCGTTTAGTACCAAAAGTTTTTGACAAATTAGTGAAAAACATGCGCAGCGTGATGGACCGTCTTCGTATTCAAGAGCGTTTGATCATGAAGCACTGTGTGGTTGGTGCTGGTATGCCAAAAGCAACGTTCATTAAAATTTTCCCAGGTAATGAAACATCAAAAACTTGGTTTGACGAACAAAAAGCTGCCGGTGAACCACATTCAGCTAAAATGGCTGACATAGAATTAGACGTAGAACGTTGTATTTATAAGCTTAACCAGTTAGAAACAGAAACGTTTTTAAATGTGCATGGCATAAAAGACATTAACCGTCGTATGTCAATCGGTGAAGCAAAAGCGCGTCGTGCTAAAAAAGAAATGGTTGAAGCGAACTTACGTCTAGTTATTTCAATCGCTAAAAAATACACCAACCGTGGTTTACAGTTCTTAGATTTAATTCAAGAAGGTAACATTGGTTTGATGAAAGCGGTTGATAAGTTTGAATATCGCCGTGGTTATAAGTTTTCGACGTATGCAACGTGGTGGATCCGCCAAGCGATCACTCGTTCAATTGCTGACCAAGCACGCACCATTCGTATTCCTGTACATATGATTGAAACGATTAACAAACTTAATCGTATTTCACGTCAAATGCTTCAAGAAATGGGCCGCGAACCAACACCTGAAGAATTAGCTGAACGCATGATTATGCCTGAAGATAAAATTCGTAAAGTGTTAAAAATTGCCAAAGAGCCTATTTCAATGGAAACGCCTATCGGTGATGATGAAGATTCACACTTAGGTGACTTTATTGAAGATGGCAGTGGTGAATTGCCTGTAGATTCTGCAACATCTGAAAACTTAAAAGATGCAACGCATGAAGTTTTAGCAGGGTTAACCGCTCGTGAAGCAAAAGTGTTGAGAATGCGTTTCGGTATTGATATGAATACCGATCACACGTTGGAAGAAGTTGGTAAACAATTTGATGTAACACGTGAACGTATTCGTCAAATTGAAGCGAAAGCATTACGTAAACTTCGTCATCCTTCACGCTCTGAACAACTTAAGAGCTTTTTAGATGGTGAGTAAATACTCGCTTTTTAAATAATCTAGTTAAATAAAAATCCAGTCGCTTGACTGGATTTTTTTATCAAATTTTCGAATTTTTGTTATTGCCCCATCACCACATTGAGATCATGGTTGCTTATAATTTTCATTCGTCAAAAACTGTTCATCAGTTAATGTCGATAAAAACGCTAATAAATCAGTCTTATCTTGCTCACTCATATCAAAGCCTTTGACAAAAGGTGATTTTAGCGGATGATTTCGTCCGTCGCCTTGAAACTGCCCTTGCTCGATATTTCTGCCACCTGCGGCGTAAAAATCAAGCACTGCAGACAAAGTTGCAATACTACCATCATGCATATAAGGCGCTGATTTTTCGACATTTCTTAATGTCGGCGCTCTAAATCTACCGTCATCACGCGCAAGCGTTGAAATTTCAGCCAAACCAGTATCTTTTTTAGGGTAACCCTGAGTCTCTTTTGTAAAATATAACCCTGTGTTATGAAAGGGCCGTCTATCAATCAACTGCTTTTCATGGCTAGTTGACTGGGTAAAATTAAAACCGCCATGGCAGTGATGGCATTCGAGCTTTTCAGAAAAAAACAAGTTCATGCCACGCAGTGCTGACTCAGAAATAGCATTGTCATCCGCCATGTAAGCATAGCGATCAAAAGAAGAATTTAATGAAAGTAAACTACGAACAAAACTCGACAATCCTTTAACGATTAAATCAAAGCTGATTGTTTCATCTGGAAATGCCGCCCCAAATAAGGCTTGATATTGTGGGGTAGTAAATCGTGATAATACTTGTTGTTCATGCCCTGTGATCCCTAACTCTATAGGCGACTCGCTAAACATAGGCAATAATATTTGTTGCTCTAAACTCGTTAAACCATCATGCGCCCACGTCAATGTTTTGTTATAAGCAATGTTCACCAACGCAGGGGCATTACGTCGATGCTTTTGCCCTGTTGTGCCAACCGATGTGATTAACGGCTCTGCAAATGCGTATTGCTGCTGATGACAACTTTCACACGATTGCTGTTGATTGAAAGATAAATTTTTATCGTAAAACAATGCTCTACCAAGCGCTACTTTTGCTTCTGACATGGCATTATCTACGGGTACTTGTGGCTTAGGGAAACCTTCTGGTATTGACCATTGATAACTAACGTCTTGCGGTTGTTTTTTATCGCAAGCTAAGAGCAGTAAAGTGGTCACAATGAGCACGATTGCAAATAATGAGGATAAGGCTTTATTCATAGTCAGTTTATTCATTTTCTGCTTGCTCAATTTTGTTTTGCTCACTGCCATTTATCACATTATTAACGCTACGAAATACAGCTGCGTCAACATTCTGCAAATGATTAAATAATTGCTGGCAAGAAGGATTATCATGTTCTGATTGGCAACTGGTTGTAGATGTTAATTGCAGTGTCTCGTATAACTCCTCTCACACACAGTACATTTGTTT